>DASWOO010000055.1:0-4397 GCA_036404335.1 Kofleriaceae bacterium | reverse complement strand
GATCCCCGGCGGGCACGGCTCGGGCGCGCCGGCGAGCCCGAGATCGCGCCACACCAGCGCATCGCACAGGTCCTTGAAGCTCGGCGGTCCAGCGCTCGGCGAGGTCCACAGGCCGAGCGCGCGCGCCGCGATCGCCGCCATCCAGCCATCGCGCAGCGACAGCCGGCGCAGCGCCTTGCTGTCGTCGAGCGCGAGGCCCAGCGCGTGCGCCGGCAGCAGCTTGTCGGCCCACGCCTCCCACTCGGCGCCCGCCGCGTGCGGCCCGAGCTGGCGCGCCAGCTCGCCTGGATCGACCAGCCGGCGCTCGGCCGTGATCCGCTGCGCCGCGGTGAGCCGGGCCAGCGCGCCGGTGACCAGCTCGCGCCATTGCGCGTCGGTCAGCGTCGGCGGGCGAAACCGCTGGGTCAGCCGGGCGAGCGCCGCGGCGTGGGGCGCCGTCTTGCCCGGCAGCGCGAGCCGGGCCAGCAGCAGGGTCTCGAGGCGATCGGCAAGCACGGTCTGGGTCATGGCTGATCTCGCAAGCGTACGGCCAGGGCCTGGCACACCGCGTTCACGGCCGGACGCGCGTCGCGCATGACGTCCTGGGCGAGCACGCGGATCACGAACAGCCCCTGGCTCTGCAGGAGCATGTCCTTCTGGCGATCCCGGCGATAGGCGTCGAGATCGGTGAAGTGATAGAAGCCGTCGATCTCGACCGCGATCCGATCGCGGCGCGACAGCAGATCGACCTCGGCGGCGCTGGCGCCGAACCGCACCGACAGATAGCCGTTGAGCTCGAACCGGCCCGCGGTCGCCGGCGTGGCCTCGAGCGCCTCGAACAGCGCGAGCTCGGCGGCGCTGCGCGCATCGAGCGCCCCGGGCCGCGGCGCGCCGGCGGGACCCGACGCGACCGGATTCAGCCCGGCGATCTCCGGCTCGGCGACGTCTACCACGCCCTCGGCGACCATCGCCGCCAGCCGGTCGCGCCGGCCGTCACGCCACGCGGCCAGCGCCGCCGGTGCGCAGTGGATCGCGATCGGCGTCGCCGGCTGCGCCACCGCGCGCGCCGCGGCCTGGGCCACGGCCTCGTCGAGCGGCCCGTCGAGCACCGCGCCATCGAGCGCGCCGGCCGCGAGCCAGCCGTCCCACAGCGCGCGCGCCGCGGCGCCGCCGACCAGCACCGTGATGCGCGGCGTGCCATGGACCCGGACCCATTGATCGCGCGCGAACCGCCTCAGCACCGCTTCCGACATCCTCGAGCTCTCCGGCGCGACGGTACCGCATTTTTTTGCTCGGTAACTGCCGCCGGGATTTTAACAGCCGGTCCGTCGCGCGCGTCCTGCAAGCGACGTTTACGATGATCCCCCGCATGAGCGATCTGCCGACCCAGCTCTCGCCGCGCACTGGCGAGCACATCGTGTCGACCCTGCGGGTCGAGGTCGTCGATGGGCCCGACCGCGGCAAGCACGTGGTCGGCGGCGACGTCGTCTCGGTCGGCACCGCGCGCGACAACGCGCTGGCGATCGCCGACTTCACGGTGTCGCGCTACCACCTCGACGTCACGGTGCGGCCGAGCGGCATCCTGGTCACCGACCTGGGCTCGACCAACGGCACGTACATCGGCGCGGTGCGGATCGAGCGGGCGATCGTGCCGCCGGGCACGCTCGTCAAGCTGGGCGGCACGACGATCCGGTTCGACGACGCCGTGCGCCGCGCGGTGCCGGCGGGCGAGCCCCGCGAGCTGGCCGGGATGATCGGCGTGTCGCCGCCGATGATCCGGCTGTTCGCCGACGTCGCGCGGGTCGCGGCGACGCCGACCGCCGTGCTGATCGTCGGCGAGTCGGGGACGGGCAAGGAGCGGGTGACCGAGGCGCTGCACGCGCGGTCGCCGCGGGCGCGCTCGCCGCTGGTGACGATCGACTGCGGCGCGCTGTCGTCGAGCCTGCTCGCCAGCGAGCTGTTCGGCCACGAGCGCGGTGCGTTCACCGGTGCCGATCGCCAGCACAAGGGCGCGTTCGAGCGGGCCGAGTCGGGCACGGTGTTCCTCGACGAGATCGGCGAGCTCCCCGCCCCGGATCAGAGCGCGCTGCTCGGCGTGCTCGAGCGCAAGCGATTCCGCCGGGTCGGCGGCTCGAGCGAGCTGGAGCTCGACGCCCGGGTCATCGCCGCGACCAACCGCGACCTGCGCGCCGAGGTCAACTCGGGGCGGTTCCGCCAGGATCTCTACCACCGGCTCGCCGTCGTCGTCCTGCGCCTGGCGCCGCTGCGCGAGCGCCGCGAGGACATCCCGGTGCTGATCGAGCACTTCGCGCGCGACCTCGGCGCGGCCGGCTCGATCGAGGAGCTGTTCGGCGCCGAGCAGCTCGCGGCGTGGCAGAAGCATCCGTGGCCGGGCAACGTCCGCGAGCTGCGCAACGCGGTCGAGGCCGCGCTGGTGATTGGCCCCCAGCTGCCGAGCAAGGACGCGCCGATCTCGATCCCGGGCGGACCGACGCTGCCCGACGCGCCGCTCCTGCCGTACAAGGACCAGCGCGCCGCGATCGTCCGCGACTTCGAGCACGGCTACCTGGAGCGGCTGATGGCCCAGGCCGCCGGCAACGTGTCGCAGGCCGCGCGGATCGCCAAGATGGATCGCTCGCACCTGATCGATCTGCTGCACCGCCACGGCCTAAAAGGTTAGCGCCGGCCGTCGCGCACGGCCTCGATCCACGCCAGGCCGTGCTGCAGGTCGGGCTCGAGGTAGTGGCCCTCGCTCCACTCGTTGAGCGAGGCGATGAACACGAGCTGCTCGTCGGCCGGGCGGCCCGAGGCCCGGGCGTAGTCGGCCGCGCAGGTCACCGCGGCGCGGAACCGGTCGGGATGCTCGCCGGTGACGATCGGCCACCACGGATACCGGTTGGGCCGGGACGGGCCGAAGTCCGCGCCGCGCGGCGACGCGTCCCAGCCGGGCGTGACCGAGGGGTGATACGGCAGGCCCGAGCGCTCGGCGATCGCCGGCCACTGCGCGGCGCGCGCCGCCATGCGCTCGGCGTAGTCCTGGAGGAACTCGCCCTTCCAGTCGGGCAGCAGCACGTAGTTGGTGACGGCGTCGAAGCCGAGCGCCTTGACCTGGCCGATCCGCTCGTCGTTGGGCTCGATCGCCGCGAGGTACAGCTCGGGGAAGCCGCCGGAGCGCAGCATCGCCCGGGCCCGGGTGATCGCCTCGCGCGCGCCGTCGGCGCCCAGCTCGGCGAGCAGGAACGTCGAGTCGTAGATCGAGAAGTACGCGCGGCCGGCGACGCGCAGGTAGTTGGCGCGCACGAAGTAGCGCTCGGCGACGTAGCGGATCAGCGCGACGAAGTCGTCGACGTCCGACGGCACCAGGCGATCGGCCTCGATCACCGGCGCGTCGGCGCGCTGGACCGGCAGCACGCGGCGCGGCATGCGATTGGCCCACATCACGGCGAACGGGAACGCCGCGCCCTCGGCCGAGCCGAGGTAGCCCAGGTCGAGCGCGTCCTGGAACACGCGCTTGCCGCGGCACCAGAAGAAGCCATAGACCAGGCCATCGATGCCGTGATCGCGGCACAGCGCGACCCGGCGGCCGACCTCGGCCGGATCGCGGTCGTCGTAGCGACCCCACAGCGGCAGGCGCGGCTGGACGTGGCCATCGAACCGCGGCCGGGACGCGTAGACCAGGTCCCACTCGGTGAACCCGGGATAGAACGCCGCGTCGCGCTCGGGGATCGGGTGCCAGCCCGGATAGACGTAGGCCAGGACGCGCATCGGCTCAGCGCGGCGCGCCGCTCGTCGAGGTCCGGACGGTGACGAAGCCGGGCGCCGCCGGCGAGGTCGCGAGCTTGATCGCCGCGTGCATCGTCATGCCGTCGGTGGCGAGCGCGACGTAGACCTGGAGGTTGGCGTCGATCGCGATCACGTCAAGCGCGTGGTCGCCGTCGAGATCGCGGGTGACCACCGCGACGATCGGCGCGCAGCTGGTGCCGCACGCCTCGATCGGGAAGCTGTACGCCGCGGCGGTCACCATGATCGGGGAGCCGACCGCGGTCACCCGGTACAGCGCGCGCCGGGGCTGCAGCGCGAGGACCAGCGCGTTGCCCAGGGGGCTCGGCAGCGCGGCGCCGGCGAACGACTGATCGGCCTGCTCGGTGGCGATGCAGCTGCCCGGGACGCGCGGCGGATCGCAGTCGAGCCGGACGAGCAGGGTCGTGCCGATCGGGTCGCCCATCCCGGAGTGGACGTCGACCGAGTAGCCGTAGGCGACGACGTCGAGCTGGTGATCGGCGTCGGCGTCGAGCCAGTCGAAGCCGCGGATCGCGGGCGGCGCGTCGCTGGTCGCCGAGGTCCCGCCGGTGACGCTGGTGACCACCCGATCGTCGATCGCGCGGCTGTGATCGGCGGCCTCGATGTTCGACAGCAGG
>DASWOO010000054.1:0-2983 GCA_036404335.1 Kofleriaceae bacterium | reverse complement strand
CCGGCACGACGTTGCGGCCGTGCAGCAGGTACTCGGCGAACTCGCCGACCGCGGCGCGCAGCGCGAACCCGGGGACCGCCAGCCAGCTCGGCCGGCCGAGCGCGTGGCCCAGCGCGCGGGCGAAGTCGGCGTTGCGCGCCGACGCGGTGACCAGGTTGATCGGCCCGGTGTAGCGCGCGTCGGTCAGCGCCGCGACGAACGCGCGCACGGCGTCGTCGCGGTGGATCCACGGCAGGAACTGGTGGCCGCTGCCGATCCGGCCGCCGGCGAACAGCTTGAACGGCGTCGCCATCTTCGCGACCGCGCCGCCCGGGCCGAGCACGACGCCGGTCCGCATCCGGACCACGCGCAGGCCGAGCGGCTCGGCGTGCGCGGCCTCGGCCTCCCAGTCGCGGCACAGCCGGGCGAGGAACGAGTCGCCCGGCGGATCGGCCTCGGTGTACGCGTCGTCGTCGAACTCGCTGTCCGGCGCGAACGGGTAGTAGTCCGAGCCCGACGACGAGATCAGGAGCTTGGGCCGCTGCGCGGCGGGCAGCGCCGCGATCGCCTCGACCAGGGTCCGCGTGGTCTCGACCCGGCTGTCGCGCAGGAGCTGCTTGCGCCGGGCGTCCCACCGGCGCGCCGCCACCGACTCGCCCGCGAGGTGGACGATGGCGTCGGCGCCCGCCAGCGCCTGGGTCCACGCGCCCGGCGTCTGCAGATCGGCGGCGACCAGATGGACATCCCCGAGCACGGCCTTGGCCTTGCCCGGATCGCGGACCAGGGCGGTCAGCTGGTCGCCCCGCGCGCGCAGGGCGTCGACCAGCGGCACGCCGAGGAACCCCGTCGCGCCCGTCAGTACGATCTTCATGCCGTCTTCTTACCAGGCGCCGAGCGTGCTGTACGCTTTGGCATATGTCGCTGTGGTCGCGCGTCCAGCGCCGGATCGGAGATATCGCCGGCGAGCTGGTGCTCGACGAGTACCGCGTGCAGCTCGATCGCGCCCAGGTGATGCTGGCCGAGGGCAAGATCGGGGACGCGATCGACATCCTCGAGGCGCTGCTGGTCGCCAAGCCCGACCACGGCCAGGCGCTGATCGTGCTCGGCGAGGCCCGCCTGGTCCACCAGGACCCCGAGGGCGCCGCGCACGTGTTCGAGCGCGCGCTGAAGCTCAGGCCCGGCGATCCGGCCGCGCTGGTCGGCCATGGCCTCGCGCTGGTCGACGTCGCGCGCTACGAGTCGGCGATCGGCTCGCTCGGCCGCGCCGTGTCCGAGGCCGCCGGCGACCGCGGCATCCTCGCCGACGCCTACCGGGGCCTGGGCATCGCCTGGCGTCGGCGCGGCGACATCGACAAGGCGATCCGCGAGCTGCGCAAGGCGGTGACCGAGGACGGCGACGACGCCGAGGCCCGCGCCGCGCTCGGCGAGGCCCTGGTCGCCGACGGCGGCACCCTGGACGAGGCGCTCCGCCACCTCGACCGCGCCGCCCGGGCCACGCCGCCGCCGGCGACCGCGCTGTACGCGCTCGGCCGGATCGCGCTCGGCGAGGGCGCGGTCGAGCTCGCCACCGAGCGGCTGGCCGGCGCCAGGCACCACGCCGAGCTCGACCTGACCCCGCTCGGCGCCCAGATCCGCACCGACGTGATGATCGCCCAGGGCGACGCCGCGCTGGCGTCCCGCGACGCCACGCGCGCCCACGGGTTCTACCTCGAGGCGCTGCAGGCCGAGCCCCGGCGCGCCGACCTGCACGCCAAGATCGCCGGCGCGCACCGCTCGATCGGCAACCTCGACGCCGCGCTCGCCAGCTACGAGCGCGCGCTGGCGCTGGGCGCCGGCACCGACGTGCTGCGCCAGGCGGTCGACACGGCGATCGACGCCGCCGATCCGCTGCGCCAGGCGCGCTGGGCGAGCGACCTGCTGGTGAGCGACGCGTCGGACCTGCGGGCGATCGTCGCGCGCGGCCTGTCGATGGTCGCCGAGCAGCCCGACGCCGCCCGCGCCCTGCTCGAGCTCGCCGCCGGCCGCGACGACGTCGACGCCCACGTCGGCCTCGCCCGGCGCGCGCTGCCGGCCCAGCCCGCCGACGCCGCGCGCCACGCCCTCGCCGCGCTGCGGGTGGCGCCCAACCACGGCCCGGCGCGGCAGATCCTCACCGCGGCGCGCGCCGCCGAGCTCGGCACGCCCGGCCCCGACATCGCCGAGCTCGCCGGCTTCCTGCAGCACCTCGCCGGCCAGCGCCGCGAGCTCGCGCACCTGGTCGGCGACGTCGCCCGCGCGGCCGCCAACCTCGACCAGCCGCTGCTCGTCACCGTGATGGGCGAATTCTCGAGCGGCAAGTCGTCGTTCGTCAACGCGTTCATCGGCGCCGACGTCGCGCCGACCGGGATCACGCCGACCACAGCGACGATCAACGTCGTGCGCTACGGCCGCGAGCGCGGCGGCCGGGTGATCGGCGCCGACGGCTCGACGGTCGAGCTCGGCTGGGACGCGCTGATGGCCCACATGCGCCAGCTGACGCCGGCCGCGGCCGTAGCGATCGACCGCGTCGAGATCCTGGTGCCGCTGCCCCAGCTCGAGAAGATCAACATCGTCGACACCCCGGGCCTCAACTCGATCCAGCCCGAGCACGAGGCGACCGCGCGCGCGTTCATCGCCCGCGCCGACGCGATCGTCTGGGTGTTCACCGCGTCGCAGGGCGGCAAGGCGAGCGAGAAGCAGGCGCTGGCGTCGATCCGCGACGAGGGCAAGCGCGTGCTCGGCGTGCTCAATAAGGCCGATCAGCTGAGCGACGACGAGCGGCGCGAGGTCGTGGCGTTCATCACCGGCGAGCTCGGCGACCTGGTCGAGGCGGTCGTGCCGTTCTCGGCGCGCCACGCGCTGGCGTGGAAGCGGGCCGGCGACAAACCCGCCAGCGACGGCAACTGGGCCGCGCTCGACGCCGCCCTCGAGCAGCGGTTCTTCCAGCAGGCGCGCCAGCTCAAGCGCGACGGCTGCGCCCGGGCGC
>DASWOO010000053.1:0-13575 GCA_036404335.1 Kofleriaceae bacterium | reverse complement strand
CTGGAGCTGCAGCGCCTTTTCGAATTCGGTCTTGGCCTCGAGCCGGTGGCCGGTCTCGAAGCTCGACGCGCCGAGCACGACGTGGGCCTCGACCAGATCGACCGGCAGCGCGAGCTTCTCGTCAGGGTAGAGCAGGAACGTGGTCAGCTTGCGCGCGGAGTCGTAGTCGTGCTGGCGGAACGCCTGGCGCGCCTGCTCGAGGTCCTGGGCCGGCGACGCGACGGCCGTGGTCGAGCTGGCGACGAGCGCGGCGATTACCTGGTAGCGACGCACCGGACTTCTCGCGTCTTGCCGGCCTCGGCGGTGACCTTGACCGGCGTCGGATCGAGGTGATCGCCCAGGAACTCGACCTCGACCGGCTTGGTCTCGTCGAGGCTGTCGCCGAACACGATCGAGAACGGCGCGCCGAGGTTGGCGCTGCGCCCGGCGATCCGGACGTCGGCGGCGGGGTTCATCGGGCATATGGGCACGACCCGGCCGGGCAGGTACGGCATGACGATCGTCGTGTCGCTGCCGGGCCGGACCAGCTTGCTCTCCTCCTGGCAGCACTTGCTGAGGCTGAACACGTGGACCTCGGCCTCGCCGGCGAGCTCGACGTGAATGATGCCGTCGTCAGGCACCGGCCGGCGCGGGCCGCCGCCGATCGCGTACTCGGCGTCCTTGGCGGGCGAGACCCGGACCTGGGTCGACTCGCCGGCGGCGGGCACCTGGGGCGGGGCGTCGGGCGGGACGGCGCCTGGGGCCGACACCTGCGGCGGGGGCGTCGGCTGCGGCCGGGCCGCGCTGCCGGACCCCGTGGCCGGCGGCGTCGGCGGCGGCTCGTGGCGGGGCAGGTCGATCCGGGCGACCTGGGTGCGCTGGGGCAGGACCGGCGGCGCGCCGATCGGCTCGATGTGGTCGGGCACCGGATCGGCGATCGGCGGCTGGGCGTTGTGGTGGATCGTCCACATGCACGCACCGAGCGCGACGACGATGCCGGCGGCGAACGCGTGGGTCTTGAGCCGCTTGCGCCGGTTGAGCCCGTCGAGGATGTCGAGGACCTTGGCGTTCTGGGGATCGATCGTCAGCACGCGGTCGAACACGTCGAGCGCGGCGGCGCGGCGGTCCTCGGCGAGCTGTGCCTGGCCGCGCCGGGTCAGGTGGTCGATCATCCGGTCCTTGAGCGCCTGCTCGTAGGCCGCCGGCGCCTCGAAGTAGCGGCCCAGCTCGCCCACGACCCGCTCGGGATCGACGCCGGTCTCCTCGAGGTAGCCCTCGAGCGCGACGACCATCTCGCCGATCGCCGGGAACCGATCGGCGGGCTGCGCCGCCATCGCCCGCAGGATGATCCGGCCGAGCCGGTTGCCGATCCGCGGGTTGGCCTGGCGCGGGTCGAGGAACTTGCACTCGGCGATCCGCTTGAGCACCTCGTGCGGGTTCTTGCCTTCGAACGGCAGCTTGCCGACGGTGAGCTGGTACAGCACGATGCCGGCGGCGAACACGTCGGTCCGGAAGTCGAGCGGCCGGCCCTCGACGTGCTCGGGCGCCATGTACGCCGGCGAGCCCAGCAGCTGGCCGGTCACGGTCAGCCGCTCGAGGTCGACCATGTGCGAGATCCCGAAGTCCATCAGCTTCACCACCCCGTCGGTCCGCACCATGATGTTCTCGGGCTTGACGTCGCGGTGCAGGATGCCGTGCGCGTGCGCGTGGGCGAGGGCGCGACAAACTTGTAGGACGATCATCGCGCCGAGCTCGGGGAACGAGATCGGCCGGTCGGTGATCGCCTGCTTGAGGGTCTGGCCGTCGATGAACTCGGTGACGATGTAGCTCGAGCCCGCGGCCTCGGCGTCGTCCGCGCCGGAGTAGTCGAAGATCTCGACGATGTTTTCGTGACGAAGCTTCGCGACCGCCTGGGCCTCGCGCTCGAAGCGATCGCGCGCCTCCTGGTAGTCGGCGAGGTGCTTGTGCAGGACCTTGATCGCGACCGTGCGCTTCAGCTGGCGGTCGACGCCGCGATAGACGATCGCCATCCCGCCTTGCCCGACGCGATCGAGCAACTCGTACTTACCCAGGACCTGGCCCGGTTGGATTGCGTGGTCACGAAGCGCCATGACAGCGATGTCACGCCGGCTTTCCTGATTGAAAGGTTCGGCCACCCAGGGCCTGGCCTTCGAAAACCTGACGTAACCACGTAAGCCTACGCCTGTTCTGGCGAGACCAGCAACCAAACATCCTCGCGTCCCGTGACTCGCTCGTCAGATGCCAACCTGACACGGCAGGCCCTGGCATCGGCGCGGGGCACCGCTACGCGGCGAGCGCCGGGAGAGCGATGGCGCGGGCACTTGCAGAATCCCGCACCGAGCCTTGACTTGATCCACACGATCGCATACTTGATTGCCTCCCTCAGGCACGTAGCTCAGTGGGAGAGCACTACCTTGACACGGTAGGGGTCCGCGGTTCAATCCCGCGCGTGCCTACGACTTGCGACCCGCTGGCTCACGTGAGCGCGGGGAGCGTCGAAAGAAGCTGCCGACGACGGTTGGCGCTTCGCGTTCTTCTGGACGCAGCCGTCCGACGATCTCGGGCCGGCAAGTCAGCGACCTCGCTGGCCGCTGCTGCCGGTATGGCCGGTGCAGTGCGGCAGCCCGGGCCATCCCAACGGCCCCCAGGAGGTCTATGTCTGTCTCGAAGCTGAAGACCGTCGGCAGCTGGTACGCGGCGTACTCACAGGACAGCGCAGCGTCGGAGCGCACGATGCGCGGCCGCGTGATCACCGGGATGCTCACCGGATGCGGATTTCACCAGAAACAGGCTGCCACCCTCCATGGTGGCGGGGTACAACCAGCCCAACCCAGCGCGCACGCGCGCCCGAGGAGATCTTGAAGACACATGCACATGAGTGACGTCACCCAATGAACGGTCGGCCGCCTGGACGTTTTGATCGACGCCGCCCCGAGCAGGGCCTGCGAATCAACCACCGCATCCGCGTCCCGGAGATCCGGGTGATCCTCGAAGAGGAGCAGCTCGGCATCATGCCAACGCACGAGGCGTTGCGGCTCGCCGAGGAGAAGGGTCTCGACCTCGTCGAGATCTCCCCGCGCGCGTTTCCTCCCGTCTGCCGGATCATGGATTACGGCAAGTACAAGTACGAGGAAGCGAAGAAGAAGCAGCAGCAGCGCAAGAAGGCGTCGACCGTCGAGACCAAGGAGATCAAGTTCCGGCCCAAGACCGAAGAGCACGACATGGACTTCAAGGTGAAGCATGTCCGTCGCTTCCTCGAGGGCGGTAACAAGGTCCGGCTCGCGGTCGTGTTCCGCGGCCGCGAGATCACGCACCCGCAGACCGGCATGAAGGTGCTGAACCGCGTCGTCGAGCTGTGCAATGACATCGCGACGGTCGAGGCCACGCCGAACATGGAAGGCCGGCGCATGATCATGGTGATCGCGCCCAAGCCCAACGTCGTGCGCAAGGCGGCCGAGGCCAAGAAGCTCGCGGCCCAGGCGTCCGCGGCGGCCCAGGCCCAGAAGAAGGATCAGGGCGGCGGCAAGCGTCTGGAGGAGCCCGTCATCGACGATGATGACGATCTCGACGAGGACGAGATCAACGCCGACGTCGAGGATGACGAGGACGACGAGGGCGAGGGCGGCGCCGGGGATGCCGAGGGCGGCGCCGAGCCCGAGACCGAGCCTGCGACCGGAGAAGCGGCCAAGGCCTGAGCCTTTGACCGCCTGCTGATAACTGAATAACGATCGCAGGTCGCGCGGCCCAGAGCCGCGCGTCGACAGGGAAGCCGGTGTGATGCCGGCGCGGTCCCGCCACTGTAGGTGGTGAGCTGCTCCTTCGAAAACCACTGGCCGTCATGCGGCCGGGAAGGTGGGAGCAGCGCCCGTTTCGCCGATGAGGTGATCCGGATAACCACGAGCCAGGAAACCTGACTGCGATCGATGAACCTTTCTCGCGGAGCACGAGGACGGCGCACGAGTCGCGAGACTCGCGTGCACGCCTCGGTTTCGTATGTGCCGAGGCTGCATGAGGTCATCGTGGACTGGCGGGGGCGCGGAAGACGCCCGCTGGTCGAGACAGACAGGATCGTGGATCGCGGTGGCGCTCGTTGGGGGCGCGGCGATCCTGTGCCCTGTCGCCGCCCGGGCCGACGAGACGATCGTCGTCGTCGATCCGGTGCGGCCGCGCGAGGACGAGGCCGCCTCGGCGAGCGTCGTGACCTCGGAGCGCGCCGCGCGCAGCGCCGAGACCATGGCCGACGTGCTCGACGGCGTGCCGGGCGTGTCGGTCACGCGGCTCGGCGGCGTCACCGCGCCGGCGCTGGTGTCGCTGCGCGGCTCGAGCTGGGAGCAGGTCAGCGTCTACCTCGACGGCATCGACCTCAACGTCGCCGCCGGCGGCGGCGTGGACCTGTCGACCCTGCCGCTGGGCGACGTCGCGCGCGTCGAGATCTACCGCGGGGTCACGCCGATCGCCTACGGCGGCTCGGCGATCGGCGGCGTGGTCGCGATCGAGACCCGGCGGCCGACCGAGACCGGCGCCACCGTCGAGACCGGGGCCGGCTCGTTCGGGACCTGGCAGGGCGGGGCGACCGCCCAGGTCGTCGGCCAGGGCTACGGCCTGTACGCCGGGCTGCACACGCTCGGCAGCCGCGGCGACTTCACGTTCCGCGACGACAAGGGCACCGCGTTCGATCCGACCGACGACCAGACCGTCGCCCGGCAGAACAACGCCAGCCGCCAGGTCGACGGCGCGATCCGCGGCTACCTCAGCCTGCCCGGCGACCGCGAGCTGTCGGCGTTCGCGCTCGGCTTCGCCAAGGCCGAGGGCCTGCCCGGCTATCCCAAGTTCACCACGAGCCAGACCCGGCTGACCACCGAGCGCGGCGTCGCGTCGCTGGCGTACCAGGCGCACGATCTGGGCGCGAGCCTCCTGCGCATGCAGCTCTACGGCTACGGCCTCGAGCAGCGCTACCGCGATCCGCTGGGCGAGCTGTCGGCCGGGCCGACCGACGCCCGCGATCGCACGTTCGCGCTCGGCGGGGTCGGCCGCGCGCGCTGGTCGGTCGGCGAGTGGCTGGCGCCGGCGGCGCTCGTCGAGCTTCGCCGCGAATCGTTCACCCCGGTCGACGTCGTGAAGGATCTGCACGGCGGCGAATCGACCCGGTGGACGGCCGTGGCCGGCGCCGAGACCACGCTGCGGAGCGACGCCTGGCGGCTCGCCGTGCTGCCGTCGCTCCGGGTCGAGGCCACGCGCGACGTCGGCGCCGGGCGCAACAACTTCGGCCGGTTCGTGCCGCCGGGCGATCCGGTGACCCGCACCGAGCCGATCGCCCGGCTGGGCGTGACCCAGGCGCCGGTCGACGGCGTCGTGCTGCGCGCCAACGCCGGGCGCTACGTCCGGCTGCCATCGTTCCTCGAGCTCTACGGCAACAACGGCTTCGTCCTGGGCAACCGCGACCTGTCGCCCGAGCACGGCGTGACCGCCGACCTGGGCGGCAGCTACGCCTGGCGGCGGGGCCGGGCGACGGCCGTGGCCGACGCCGCCGGGTTCGCGGTGTGGACCGACGAGCTGATCCAGCTCCAGCAGAGCAGCACCGGCATCGCCCGCGCCTACAACCTCGGCAGCGCCCGCGTGCTCGGCGCCGAGTCGAGCGCCGAGCTCGGCTACGGCCCGGCCCACCTCCACGCCCAGCTGACCTGGACCGACGCGCGCGACGAGAGCGACAGCGCCGCGTCCCACGACCAGCAGCTGCCGTACCGGCCGCGGCTGCACGCCTCCGTGCGGCCCGAGGTCCGCGGCCTCGCGCTCGCCGGCCTGGTGCTCGGCGGCTACGTCGAGGTCGATCAGGTCAGCGGCAACTACCTCGACCGAGCCAACCTCGTCGAGCTCCCGAGCCGGACCCGCCTGGGCGCGGGCGTCTCGCTCGGCGTCGACGATGGCCGCCTGCGCGTCATCGTCAGCGCCGACAACCTCACAGGCGCCCAGGAGAGCGACCTCCTGGCGTACCCGCTG
This sequence comes from Kofleriaceae bacterium, assembly GCA_036404335.1. GTDB lineage: Bacteria > Myxococcota_A > Polyangia > Haliangiales > Haliangiaceae > JABFXX01. Next base: position 7,578 of record DASWOO010000053.1, on the reverse strand, counting down.
CCGGGACGCGCTTTCTATCTCACCGTCGCGCTCGCCACCCTGCCGCAAGCCAAGGAACCGTGATGTCTCGCACCTCGATCCTGATCAGCGTCCTCGTCACCTCGCTCGCCGCCTGCGGCGACAACCAGCGCGCCGGCGCGCCCGACGGCGGCAGCGGCAGCCCGCCGATCGACGGCAGCACCACGCCCGACGGCGGCGGCGCCGGGATCACCGAGCCCGGCAACGGCTTCGCGGTGGTCAGCAGCGACTTCCAGAGCTCCACCACGATCTCGCTGCTCGACATCGCGACCGGCGCGGTCACCAAGGCCGACTGCCTCGACTCCGGCACGGTGCCGCCCGGGACCACGACCGCGCTGTCGGGCGACGTCGCGCTGCCGTCGTGGCCGCAGCCCGGCCACCCGATCGTCGCGATCGACCGCCGGAACGCCGTGCTGACCTGGCTCGACGCCGCCACCTGCGCGCCGCTCCACCAGCTCGACGTGTCGACCGGGTTCATGTCGAACCCGCAGGACGTGATCGGCGTGTCCGCCACCAAGGCGTACGTCACCCGCTACGCCCGCAACCCGACGCCGACCGCGAGCGCGACCGACTTCGACGACGGCGACGACCTCCTGATCATCGACCCCTCGGTGCCGAGGATCACCGGCCGGATCGACCTGTCGGCCTACGCGGTGCCGCTCGCGGGCAAGCAGATCCGGGCCCGGCCGACGCGCGGGCGGCTGGTCGACGGCAAGCTCTACATCGCGATCAACGACATCGACGACGGGTTCGACGCGATGTCGCACGGCCGGGTCGTGATCGTCGACACCGCGACCGACAAGGTCACCGGGACGATCGACCTCCCCGAGCTCGCCAACTGCGGCGCGCTGACCTACGTCGAGGCGCAGAAGACCCTGGTCGTGACCTGCGCCGGTGATTACGACCAGGCCGACTCGTCGCTGACCTCGGGCCTGGCGTTCATCGACCTCACCCAGTCGCCGCCGGTTGAGACCAGGCACGCGCTCGCCGCGGTGTTCGGCGGCCGCGCGCTCGGCGCCTACTCGGGCATCGCCAACGACGGCACGCTCGGCTTCGCGGTCACGCCCGGCGCGTTCGGCGGCGATCCGGCGGACCGGCTGTGGAGCTTCAACGTCGCGGCCGGCACCGCCGCCAAGGTCAGCGACGCGACCGACGCGTTCGTGCTCGGCAACGTGCTGATCGATCCCGGCCACCAGCAGGTGCTGGTGACCGACGCCGCGGCCGCCAAGCCGCGGGTCCACATCTACGACTACGCCAGCGGCACCGCGACGCTCAAGACCGACGTCGAGCCCGAGCCCACGCACCACCTGCCGCCGCGCGAGCTGGCCTGGTACTGACCCGACCCTTCCCCGAGCGAGCCACGTCCCAGGCACCGACGCGACCGCCGTCGCGATCCGGACCAGCGGCGTGCGCTATGTCCGCCGGGTCTCGGCCTCGTCCCAGATCAATCCCGACACCGGCGCGATCTATGTCCACGACTCGGTGGCCAACGGTCCGGACATCGATGGTATGTATGGCCGCTACGTGGAAGCCGAGTAGCTTTCTGGCTTTGAAACCCTTGTCTTTGTCTGGAGGGTGGGCCATAAGAACCACCCTCCGTTCCGCGGAAGTTAGCTATGCCCAAGGTCAAGACCCACTCCGGCGCGAAGAAGCGGTTCAAGCGCACCGCTACCGGCAAGTTCAAGTTTGCGCACGTGTTCAAGCGGCACTTGCTGACGGGACGCTCCAAGAAGCGTAAGCGTCAGGCTCGTAACGGCGCGTACGTGCCGGACGCGCATCATCACCAGATCGAGAAGCTGCTGCCGTACAAGGACTAAGGAACAGCCATGCCCCGCGCCAAACGAGGATTCAAAGCCCGCCGTCGCCGCAACCGCATCCTGAAGGCTGCGAGCGGTTTCCGTGGCAAGCGCAACAGCTGCCATGCCGCCGCCAACGAGGCGGTCCAGCACGCGTGGATGCACATGTACCGGTCGCGCAAGGTCCGCAAGCGGGACTTCCGCTCGCTCTGGATCCAGCGCATCAACGCCGCGGCCCGTGGCCTCGGTCAGAGCTACTCGAAGCTGATCGGCAAGATCGGCGCGTCGGGTATCTCGCTCAACCGCAAGATGCTGGCCGAGATCGCGATCAGCGATCCCGTCGCGTTTCAGAAGATCGCCAGCGCGTAGCGGGTCGATCGTTCGTTTCGAGTAACGGCGGCCCCGCAAGGGTCGCCGGTTTTTGTGTTTTGCGCTGCCTTCCGCAGAAGGACTCCCCGATGTCCGCGAAAGACCTGATCGCCAACCTCGAGCGTCTCGGCCACGAGTTCGCGGCGCAGATCCAGCCGCTCACCGACGAGCAGGGGATCCGCGCGGCCCAGGCCGGGTTCCTCGGCAAGAAGGGCAAGCTGTCCGAGCTCATGAAGGAGCTCGGCAAGCTCGCCGCCGGGGATCGGCCCGCGGTCGGCGCCGCCGCTAACAAGGTCAAGCAGGCGATCGAGGACAGCGTCGCCGCCCGGCTCGGCGAGCTCGCCAGCGCGGCGGGCGCGGCCGATCTCGCCCGGACCATCGACGTCAGCCTGCCGGCGCGGCCGGTCGGCGGCGGGCACTTGCACCTCTTGACCCAGGTCCGGCTCGAGTCGATCCAGATCTTCGCCGAGCTCGGCTTCGTCGTCGCCGACGGCCCGCAGATCGAGACCGACTGGCACACGTTCGAGGCGCTGGCGATCCCCAAGGAGCACCCCGCGCGCGACATGCAGGACACGTTCTACCTGTCCGAGGACATCGTGCTGCGCACGCACACCTCGCCGGTCCAGGTCCGGACGATGCTGACCCAGCCCCCGCCGATCCGGATCGTCGCGCCGGGCCACGTCTACCGCCGTGACGACGACCCCACCCACTCGCCGATGTTCACCCAGCTCGAGGGCCTCGCCGTCGACGAGGGCCTGTCGTTCGCCGATCTCAAGGGCGTGCTGCTGCACTTCGTGAAGCGGTTCTTCGCCCGGGATCTGGCGATCCGCCTGCGCCCCAGCTACTTCCCGTTCGTCGAGCCCGGGGCCGAGGTCGACATGCAGTGCTCGTTCTGCATGGGCAGCGGCTGCCGGATCTGCAAGGGCACCGGCTGGGTCGAGATCGGCGGCTCGGGCATGGTCGATCCCGAGGTGTTCGGCCACGTCAACATCGACCCGGAGAAGTACACCGGCTTCGCGTTCGGCATGGGCCTCGAGCGCATGGCGATGCTTCGCCACGGCGTCAACGACATCAAGTACTACTACGAAGGCGATGTCCGGTTCCTGGAGCAGTTCCGATGAAGGTCTTGTGGAGCTGGCTACTCGAGCTGTGTGATCTGCCGGTGCAGCCGACCGTCGAGGACGGCGCGCGCGCGCTGACCCGCGTCGGCCTCGAGATCGAGGGCACGACCCACCTGGGCGCCGGGTTTTCCGGCGTCGTGGTCGCGCAGGTCGTGGCCAAGCAGCCGCACCCGCAGTCCGACAAGCTGACCCTGGTCGACGTGATCACCGAGCGCGGTGGCGCGGCGACCCGCGTCGTGTGCGGCGCGTCCAACGTCCCCGAGCCGGGCCGCAAGGTCCTGTGGGCCCAGGTCGGCGCGGTGCTGCCCAAGGCCGGCGGCGGGACGATCACCCTGGCCGAGAAGCCGGTGAAGGGCGTGAGCTCGCCCGGCATGCTGTGCGCCGAGGACGAGCTCGGGCTCGGCGACGATCACGACGGGATCGTCGTGCTCGACGAGGACGACGCCACGCCGCTCGGCGCGTCGGCGCAGCGCGCGCTCGGCATCGACGACTGGCTGCTCGAGGTCAACGCGCCGGCCAACCGCGGCGACGTGCTCGGCCACCTGGGCGTCGCGCGCGAGCTCACCGCGGCGCTGCGCGGCACGCTGGTGCTGCCCGACGTCGACCTGACCGACTTCCTGGTCGAGGCGACCCGGCCGACGATCACCGTCGACATCGCCTCGGAGAAGGCCTGCCCGCGCTACACCGCGCGGCTGATCGAAGGCCTGCGCGTGAAGCCGTCGCCGCGCCGGATCGCGCAGCGGCTGCGCGGGATCGGCGTCCGGCCGATCTCGAACCTGGTCGACGCCAGCAACTACGTGATGTTCGAGCTGGGCCAGCCGACCCACGCGTTCGACGCCGATCGCCTGACCTCGGGGACGATCCGGGTCGGGCCCGCCGGCGACGGCGAGCAGTTCAAGACGCTCGACGGCATCGTCCGGACGCTCGTGCCCGGCGATCTGGTGGTCCGCGACGGCGAACGCGGCATCGCGCTGGCCGGCGTGATGGGCGGCCTCGACACCGAGGTCACCGACCAGACCACGCGCGTGCTGCTCGAGACCGCGGCGTTCGGCGCGCTCGGCATCCGCCGCACCGCGCGCCGCCTGGGCCTGCACTCGGAGGCGTCACATCGCTACGAGCGGTTCGTCGATCCCGAGCTGGCGGCGCTCGCGCAGGCGCGGGTCGCGCGGCTGATGTGCCTGTGGTCCGGACAGCCGGGAGGCGGCAAGGTCGTCGGCGATCTTGTCGACCGGTACCCGGGCCGGGCGACGCCGGCCAAGATCACCACCCGGCTCGCGCGCGTGCGGCTCGTGACCGGGGTCGCGCTCGACGCCGCGACCTGCCGCGACGCGCTCGCGCGGCTCGAGCTCGGCGTGGAGGAGGTCGGCGCCGGCGACGCCACGGCGTTCGAGGTCACGCCGCCATCGGCGCGCGCCGACATCACCCGCGAGATCGACGTCATCGAGGAGATCCTCCGGGTCGTCGGCTACGAGCAGGTGTCGTCGAGCGTGCCGCTGCTGCGCCAGGCGCCCGGCGTGCGCCCGGCCGATCGCGGCGACGTCGCGCGCGCGGCGCTGGCCGCGGCCGGCGCGAGCGAGGCGATCACCTATGGCTTCCAGTCGGCGACCCGCGGCCTCGCGCTCGGCATCGCGCCGACCGATCGCCGCGGCCAGCCGATCGCGCTGCGCAACCCGATGTCGGCCGATCAGGCGGTGATGCGCACGTCGCTGTTGCCCAACCTGCTCGCGGCGGTCGCGCGCAACCAGAGCTACGGCCGGCCCGACGTCGCGGTGTTCGAGGTCGGCAGCGTGTTCCTGCGGCGCGACGCGGGCCAGACCGAGCGGCCGATCCACGAGCTGGCGGACGAGCCGACCTGGGCGGCGGGCGTGCTCGCGGGCCGGCGGCCGGCGCAGCTGGGGCAGGGCGCGGCGTGGGACGTGTTCGACGCCAAGGCGCTGGCGATGATCGCGATCCGCGCGGTCGCCGGTGAGCTGGAGGTCAAGGTGCGCGCGACCAACGCGGTGGCGTACCTCCACCCCGGCGTCGCCGGAGAGCTGGCGATCGGCCACGACGTGGTCGGCTGGTTCGGCGAGGTCCACCCCGACGTGCGCCGCAAGCTCGCGGTCGACGGGCCGGTGTTCGCGTTCGATCTCGATCTGTCGAGGCTGCCGCTCGCGGCGCCGGCGCAGATGCAGGCGATCCCGCGCTACCCGTCGTCGAGCCGCGACGTGTCGCTGCTGCTCGCCGCCGAGATCCCGGCGGCGCAGGTCGCCGAGGTGATCGCCCAGGCGGCCGAGCCGCTGGTCCAGCGCGCGCGGCTCCTCGAGGACTATCGCGACGCCAAGCTCGGCGACGGCCAGAAGAGCATGCTGTGGACGATCGAGTACCGCTCGCCCGAGCGCACGCTCACCGTCGACGAGGTCGACAAGGCGCACGAGGCGATCGTCGGCCGGTTGATCGAGAATCTCCCGGCACAGCGTCGGTAAGTTGGCGTACGCGCGAGCGCGCGCGCCTCGGAAAGATCCCGGCACCGAGGTCGGTTGTGCGTGACTTGCGTCGATCGCTCGGCTCATAGTCGCGAGGATGGACGAGCTCCTCGGCGGTCGCGTCACCTCGTTTCGACGCGAGCAAGGCTTCGGCGTGATCACGCTGGACGATGGCCGCGACGTGAAGTTCGACGCCTCGGCGTGCACGATGATCCCGGAGGAGGGTGCCACCGTCCGGCTCAAGATCGGCCCGGCACGCTGGGGCGGCGGGGTCAAGGCGCTGCACGTCGAGCCGCCCACGTCGGCGGTGGTCCGCGCCGCGGCGGGCTCCGGCCCGACCCGGCTCGCCGCGCACCTGGCCGCGCTGCACCGCGGCGAGGTCGACGCCGCCGACGAGGAGTAGCGATCTCGGGGTTGAAGAGTAGCAATTCCAGCCGCTTAGTCCGAGCACCAGAAATGATCCGTGGTAGCGTGGGGCTCCTATGGCACGCATGACCAAGGCGGACATCATCGAGGCGGTCTACGAGAAGGTGGGCGGGTTCTCGAAGAAGGAAGCGGCGGAGATCGTCGAGACCGTGTTCAACGTCGTCAAGGAGACGCTCGAGCGCGGCGAGAAGATCAAGATCTCGGGGTTCGGCAACTTCGTCGTGCGCGACAAGAAGGACCGGATGGGCCGCGATCCGCAGCGCGCGGTGCCGATCCTGATCCCGGCGCGCCGGGTCCTGACGTTCAAGCCGAGCCAGGTGCTCAAGAACATCCTGAACGGTCTGCCGCCGGTCTGAGCCCGGAACCTCCCCTGTACAATTGACGCCGGGGGGAGGATCGGTTAGACCCTTGCTGCCTTCGAGGCGTAGCGCAGCCTGGTAGCGCACCAGACTGGGGGTCTGGGGGTCGCAGGTTCAAATCCTGTCGCCTCGACTTGCACCAAGGCCGATCGCCCCCCAGGCGATCGGCCGCTTTTACTTTCGGGGCGTGTTCTCGCTATGACCCGGCCCTTGGTCCTTTGCAGCAACGACGACGGCTTCGACTCGCCGCACTTGCTGGCGCTCGCCGACCGGATCGAGGCGTTCGCCGACGTCATCGTCGTCGCGCCCGAGCGCCAGCGCTCGGCGGCGTCGCACGCGATCACGCTGCACAAGCCGCTGCGGCTGACCGAGCGCGGCAAGCAGCGCTACGCGCTGTCGGGGACGCCGGTCGACTGCGTGTACCTCGGCATGCTCAAGCTGTGCGATCGCCCGCCGGCGGTCGTCGTGTCCGGGGTCAACGACGGCTACAACCTCGGCAGCGACGTGTTCTATTCGGGCACGGTCGCGGCGGCGGTCGAGGGCGCGCTGCGGGGCGCGGCCGGCATCGCGTGCTCGCTGGCGCCGCGCGCCGAGGACGCCGGGCGCGCGCTCGACTTTGCGGCGGCGGTGGTGCGGGCTGCGATCGGCGAGCCGATTCCCCCTGGCACCGTGCTGAACGTCAACATGCCGGGCGCGCCGACTGATCGCTACCAGTGGACCGTGCTCGGCCGCCGGGTCTACGAGGACGACGTCGCCGAGCGCGCCGATCCGCGCGGCCGGCCGTACTACTGGGTCGGCGGCGGCCCGGCCGGCCACGACGACGTCGAGGGCAGCGATTGCGTCGCGATCGCCCAGGGCTGGAACAGCATCACGCCGATGCACCTCGATCTCACCGACCGCGGCAGGATCGCCCAGCCGCCGTGGGCGGTCGAAGGCTTCCACGTGGTGGTAGGCTCGTGACCATGATCCGGCGCGCGGTGGGCTTCACGATGATGGTCGCGCTCGCGGCGTGCGGTGGCCCGGC
>DASWOO010000052.1:0-8523 GCA_036404335.1 Kofleriaceae bacterium | reverse complement strand
GACACCGAGGTTGGCGGAGGCCGAGTCGGCCTCGGCCACGGGCGCGGCGAGGGCGGTGAACGAGGCGAAGGCGGAGATCGCGATGGGGCCGGTCTTTTTGAACATGGGCTGGGCGCCAGGACAATCTGCGGCTGCGGACCCGGCCTGGCGACGGCGCGCGGGGTTATCGGATGGGTACCGATGGCGTATCGGGCGTTACCGGCGCCGGCGCCTACGAAACGACCGGCCTGGTTTGATCCCATGTCGGAGTTGACATAATGCATATTCTGCGACGTTACCTTTAGATGGTTTCCGACGAGGAATTGCCCGGCCCCAGACGCCGTGCAGCCGACAGCTGGCGCCGTCAGATCGGTGGCTGCAGGCCGCGCTGCGCGCCCCAGATCAGGAGCAGCTCGATCTCGTCTTCCCCGATCCGGTAGTACGTGTGGAGCCAGGACGATTGGCGATCCACCAACGAAGGATCGTCTCGACTCTACGCGCCGCCCTTGGCGTCGTTCGGACCCGCACTGATCGCGCGAAGATGAGCCATCAGATCGTCGAAATCAATCAGCAGGCCGGCATCTGCTTCGGCCAACGACAACGCTAGCTCTCGATCAAGCTCTGCGCGCGATGCTTCGTCGAGACCATCGTCGTCATCATCAGCGTCGTCATCGCCAGCTAGCACTTTGAGCGGCTGCATGACCTCACCGTAGCACCGTGACGCCAGCGCCGGCTAGGCGCCGAGGCGCTGGCCAAGGCGGGCGATTTCTTCCTGGGTCAGGCCGCTCGAGGCTTCGATCTGGACGCTCGCGGCGCGGCCGGTCCCGATCTCGGCGGCGGTGATCTCGAGGATGCCGTCGGCGTCCATGGTGAAGCTGACCTCGACCTTGGTCGAGCCGCGCGGCGCCGGCCGCAGGTCGCCGAGCACGAAGCGGCCGAGCCGCCGGTTGCGCGACGCGAGCTCGTTCTCGCCTTGGTAGATCTCGATGGCGACGTAGGTCTGGTTGTCCTCGGTCGTCGCGAAGATCTTCTTGGCGCGGGTCGGGATGCTGGTGTTGGCGAAGATCACGACGGACATGCGATCGCCGGCGACCTTGACGCCCATGTTGTGCGGCGTGACGTCGAGCAGCACGACCTCTTGCAGCTCGCCGCCCATGATCCCGGAGTGGACCGCCGCGCCCATCGCGACGATCTCGTCGGGGTTGACACCCTTGCTCGCCGGCTTGCCGAAGATCTGCACCGCCCGCTCCTGCACCACCGGCATCCGCGTCATGCCGCCGACCAGCAGCACCTGGTCGATGTCGGCCGGCGTGCAGTGCGCGTCGGCCAGCGCCTTGTGGCACGGCGCCTCGAGCCGGTCGATCAGGTGGCGGCACGCGCGCTCGAGCTGGCCGCGCTCGAGCTCGCGCATCAGGTGGACCGGGCCGTTGGCGCCGGCCGCGATGAACGGCAGGTTGACGTCGGTGGTCATCGCCGACGACAGCTCGATCTTGGCGCGCTCGGCGGCCTCCTTGAGCCGCTGCAGCGCGACCGAGTCCTTGCGCAGGTCGAGGCCGTGCTCGGCGGCGAACTCGTCGGCGAGCAGATCGATGATCACCCGGTCGAAGTCGTCGCCGCCCAGCGAGGTGTCGCCGTGGGTCGCGAGCACCTCGAACACGCCGTTCTCGATCGCGAGGATCGAGATGTCGAACGTGCCGCCGCCGAGGTCGAACACCGCGAGCCGCTGGTTGTGCTGGTGCTGCGCGCCGTACGCCAGCGCGGCCGCGGTCGGCTCGTTGAGGATCTCGCGCACGGTCAGGCCGGCGATCGCGCCGGCGTCCTTGGTCGCCTGGCGCTGGACGTCGTCGAAGTACGCCGGGACGGTGACCACGGCCTCCTCGATCGTCTCGCCCAGGTAATCCTCGGCGACCCGCTTCATCTTGGCGAGGACGTGCGCCGAGATCTCCTGCGGCGAGCGCGGCGTGCCGGCGATGTCGACCCACGCGTCGCCGTTCTTGGCAGGGACGATCGTGTACGGCAGCCGGCTGGCCAGCGCCTGGACCTCGCGGTCGTGCAGCTTGCGGCCGATCAACCGCTTGGCGCCGAACACGGTGCGCTGCGGGTTGGTCACCATCTGGCGCTTGCTCGCGGCGCCGACGACGACGTCACCGTCCGCGTTCCACGACACCATCGACGGCGTGGTCCGGCCGCCTTCCTGGTTGTGGATCACCGTCGGCTCCCCGCCTTCGAGCACCGCGACGCAGGAGTTCGTGGTGCCGAGATCGATCCCGATGACGCGGCCCATGCCTCGTCGGAAGTATACGCCTTAACGCCGGCGCGTGAACAGTTCCGTCAGCGCGGTCTTGGCCAGGGTCAGCTCGGGATCGAGGTCGAGCGCGTCCTGCAGCTCGACCCGGGCGTCGTCGAGCCGGCGGTCGAGCTGGGCCTCGCGGCCGCGCGCGTAGCACATCAAGGCGCGGACCTTGCGCGAGCTCGGGTCGCGGGCCTGGAGCTGGTGGAGCATGCTCTTGGCCGGATCGAACTGCTGGCGCTGTAGCAGGTCGAGCACCGCGGCCTCGCTCGCCGGCGGACCAGCCGGACGCGTGGGCGCGGTCGTGAGCGCCGGCGGACGGGCGACCGGTGGCGCGGCCACCGGCCGGACCGGCACGCCGCGCTGGAGCACCGCGGCCGTCGGCGTGATCGTCCGCGGCAGGACCGGCGGGCGCTCGCCGCTGGCCTCGGCCGACCGCGGCGGCAAGCTGCGCGCCGGCAAGCCCCCGGGCCGGGCCGCCGGGGTCACCTGGCTGACCGGGAGTCGCGACGGAGCCGAAGGAGCCGGTATGCCGGGCGCGGCCAGCGTCGGGATCTGGCCGCTGCGCCGCCGCGCCGTCTTGGCGAGCGCGTCGTGGGCCGACCGCAGCGCGAGGAACACCTCGTTCGACAGCTTCTGGACGTCGATCGCCATCCGGCCGAACCGCACCGGATGGAACAGCTTGGTCAGCTCGAGGAACGCCGCGCGGATGTCCTCGGCCGACGCGTTGGCCGAGACCCCGAGGGCGGACGTTGGATCGCGCGCAAGCCGGTCTTGCATCGCGGCGAGCGCAGAGCGCGCGCTCGGCTCATCGATGCCCTGCACGGAAATATCGTAGCTTGCCGCCCACGCCTGCACCATGGGCTGGCCCGAACTATGGCGCTTGGCCCAGGGCACATTCGCCATTCGCACGTCCCGATCGATCGGCCGGTGCGGTGGTAAATGTAGGATGTTTCACCGGTTATCGAAGGCGCCCCCGTGCGTCGCCGCACGCCCTCGGGATCTTGGTAAATAGTCGACCGGCGAGCAGAACCACGTCACGATCTCGGGTAATCCAGTGCGGGTGTTGGTGCGCGACGTCAAGCTCGGAGCCAGAGATGTCTGATCTACCGATCGACGACGTCACCGCGCTCGAGCAACGCGTGCGCGCGCTCGAGGTCGAGCGCGATCAGCTGACCAGCGAGCTGCGCGACGCGCGCGAGGCCCGGCAGTCCGCGCTCGACGCGTCCCGCGCCGGCGAGGAGATCCTCGCGACGATCACCCACGATCTGCGCAACCCGCTCAGCACGATCGTGATGGGCGCGACCGCGCTGCTGCAGATGGACAGCGCCGACGATCCGCGCGCGACGCGCGTCCGCAGCATCGCCGAGCGCGTCCACCGCCAGGCCGAGCGCATGACCCACCAGGTCGCCAACCTCGGCGACCTCGCCGCGATCCAGGCCGGCCGGCTGACGGTGCATCGCGGGCCGCAGCAGCCGGCGACGATCATCGCCGCCGCCGGCCAGCTGATGGCGCCGGTCGCCCGCGAGCGCGGCCTGACGTTCGAGGCCCACGCGGCCGCCGACCTGGTCGCCGTCGACTGCGACGCCGAGCGCGTCGTCCAGGTGCTGACCAACCTGATCAACGTCGCGATCAAGGTGACGCCGCGCGGCGGCACGATCGAGGTCGGCGCGCGCCACGACGGCTCGGACATCGTGTTCTGGGTCCGCGACACCGGGCCGGGCATCCCGCGCGACGAGCTCGCCGGCCTGTTCGGCGCGCTGTGGCGCAGCACGCAGACCAGCTACAAGGGGGCCGGCCTTGGCTTCGCGATCGCGCGCGGCCTGGTCCAGGCCCACGACGGCCAGATCTGGGCCGACAGCGAGCTCGGCACCGGCACGACGGTGTTCTTCTCGCTCGCGACCGTCGCCGCGAACCCGTCGCGGTAGTTGCGCCGGTCGCCCCGGTCGCCGACTATCGCGGACAAATGTCCGCTCGCGCGCCAGCCCAGACCCCGTCCGTGACGCCGCTCCGCCTCGAAGTCCGGCGGGCGGCGATGATGGTCGAGGGCCACGCGCTCGCCGACGTCCTGCTCGCCGGCTACCTGCTCGGCCCGCCGCTCGGCACCGCGCCAATCACGATGGTCGTCGGCGGCATCACCGCCTCGTCCTTCCCGTTCGGCGACGCCGCGACCGGCGCCGACGCGTGGTGGCCGGCGCTGCAGTCGCCGGCGCTGATCGATCCGGCGCGGACCACGGTGCTGTGTCCGGCGTGGCCGGGCAACGGCTCGACCTGGCGCGGGTTCGACGACGACGCGACCCCGCCGCTGTCCGCGCTCGGCCTCGCCGATCTGATCGCGGCGTGGCTCGACGGCATCGGCGCGGCCGGCGCGGTGACCTATGTCGGTGCCAGCCTCGGCGGCCTGGTCGGCATCGCGTTCGCGGTGCGCCACGCGGCGCGCTGCGCCCGGCTGATCACGATCTCGGCCGGCCTGCGCCCCGACGGCTGGGGCACGGCCACGCGCCACCTGCAGCGCGAGCTGGTCCGCGACGGGCTGCGCACCGGCGACGTCGCGACCGGGATGATCCGCGCACGCCAGCTCGGCATGCTGACCTACCGCGGCCGCGACGAGCTCGACGCCCGGTTCGGCGCGCTGGTCCCCGGCCTCGATCGCCCGCCGGTCGCCGCGTACCTCGATCACCACGGCGAGCGGTTCGCCGCGCGGTTCCCGGTCCGCACGTTCCTGCTGCTGTCCGAGGCGATCGACCGCACCCACTTCGGCGTCGCCGGCCCGGCGCTGCGCGCCCAGCTCGCGCAGGTCACCGCCGACGTCCGGATCGTCGGCGTGCCCGGCGACCTGGTGTTCCCGTTCCCGCTGCAGCACGAGCTGTATCGCGAGCTGCAGGCGGTCGGCGCGACGTGCTCGCTGTGGAAGCTCGATTCGGAGTATGGCCACGACGCGTTCCTGGCCGATCAGGACAAGCTGGCCGCGCTGCTGCGCGACGCCGCCGCGTTCGGCCACGCCGAGCCGCGCGCCCGCTGGGACGGCGTCGGCGCCCGGCCGCTGCGCGAGATCAGGATCGGGATGATCGGCTGCGGCACGGTCGGCGGCGGCGTGCTCGCGCTGCTCGAGCGCCAGGCCGGGGCGATGGCCGAGCGCTACGGCGTGCGGTTCCGGGTGACCCGGCTCGCGGTCCGAGATCCGGACAAGCCGCGCCCTGCCCTGGCCGACGGCATCCCGCGCACCACCGATCCGCGCTCGCTGGTCGGCGATCCAGAGGTCGACGTGATCGTCGAGGTCGCGGGCGGCCTGGCCGTCGAGTCCACGATCGCGGCCGCGCTCGCCGCCGGCGTGCCCGTGGTCACCGCCAACAAGGCCCTGCTCGCCCGCAAGCTCGCCGAGCTCGGCGTGCTCGCCCAGCGCACCGGCACGCCGCTGTTGTGCGAGGCCGCGGCGGCCGCGGCGCTGCCGATCATCCGGCACCTGTCGCACCGCGCCGACGAGATCGACTCGCTGATGGCGATCGTCAACGGCACGTGCAACTACATCATCACGCGGCTCGAGCAGGACGAGTGGGCGATGGACCGGGCGATCGCCGAGGCCCAGCGGCTCGGGCTGGCGGAGGCCGATCCGTCGGCCGACATCGACGGTCACGACGCTGCGGCCAAGCTGTCGATCCTGGCGTACCGCGCGTTCGGCGCGTGGCTGCCGCCCGACACGCTATCGGTCCGCGGCATCGGTGAGTTGTGGCCGGCCGACTGCGACCTCGGCGAGGCGATGGGCTTCCGGATCCGGCTGATCGCGCACGCGGCGCGCGCCAACGCCGTTGGCACGGGTGCCACCGAGCTGACGGCCGCGGTCGAGCCGCTGCTGTTGCCCGACTGGCACCTGCTGGCGTCGGTCGAGGAGGAGTACAACGCGGTGTACCTGCGCTGCGCGGCGTCGGGCGATCTGTCGCTGTTCGGCATGGGCGCCGGGGCGCTGCCGACGGCGACCGCGGTGCTCGGCGACCTGATCGACCTGGCGCAGGACAACTCGGTGCAGTGGCCGGCGCCGCACCTCGGCGCCCCGGCCCCGCCGCTGCCGCGCCGCCACTACCTGCGGGTGACGGCCGAGGCCCACCCGGGGCTCGCGCGCCGGATCGACTCGCTGGTCCGCCGCGCCGGGCTCAGCGTGCAGAACCGCGCGACCCGCGGCGAGCCGCTGGTGACGCACCATGGCTTCGTGATCTCGCCGAGCGACGACGCGCAGGTCATCGAGCTCGCCGGCCAGATCGGCCAGATCGGCCGAGTCGAGCAGACGCTGTGGCTGGGGGTGGCCGAATGACCGTCGCGGCCTGGCTCGATCCGAGCGGCTGCCCGGCCGCGCGCCCGCCGCGCGCCGCGATGGCCGACGCGACCCGCGCGCTGCACGACGCGCTCGACGCTCACGCGCGGCAGGACGGCGTCGCCTGGCTGCACCCCGAGCACCGGACGATCCAGCGCGACCTGCTCGGCTCGGCCAACGTCGTCGCGTGGCAGGAGGCCAAGGCCGGGTTCCTGTTGCTCGGCGACGGCGCGTGGTCGACCCTGCCCCACCTCTACGCCCGGTACGGCACGCCCGGCACCGCGGCGCTGATCGATCAGCTGCGCCGGCTCGAGGCCGCCGACGCCGCGCTGGTCACCGACTGCGGCATGCAGGCGGTGGCGCTGGTCACCGACGTGCTGCTCCAGCGCGGCGGTCACGCCGTGGTCATGCGCCAGGTCTACAACAAGACCCGCGCGTTCATCGATCACACCGCGCGCCGGCTCGGCGCCGAGCTGACCTTGATCGAGGACGGCGACCTGGCCGGGCTCGCCGCCGCGATCCGGCCCGACACCCAGCTGGTGTTCGCCGAGAGCTTCACCAACCCGCTGACCCGCGCGCAGGACATCGCCGCGCTCGCCCGGCTCACGCCCAACCTCGTGATCGACACGACGATCGCCACGCCGTGGGCGTTCCGCGCGCCGGTGTTGACGCAGGGCGCGCGGGTCGTGATCGGCAGCCTGACCAAGGCGCTCGGCGGCCAGGACGCCGCGCTCGGCGGCTACCTGGCGACCAACGACAGCGCGCTGGCCAACCAGGTGATGGACCTGGTCGCGATGCGCGGCGGGATCCTCGACGACGCGCGCGCCGCGCGCGCCGCGGTAGGGCTGGCCGCGGCCGAGCCGGCGCACGCCCGGCGCTGCGCCACGGCGGCCCGGGTCGCGGCGTTCCTCGCCGATCACCCACGGATCGAGCGCGTGTTCCACCCGTCGCGGCCTGATCACCCCGACGCTGCGATCATCGCGCGCGACTACCTGCGCACCGGCTCGCTGCTCGCGCTTCGCGTCGCCGGCGCCGACGAGGCGCGCCACCGCCACCTCGCCGACGTGCTCGTCACGTGCGGCGTGCCGCGCTACGCGCTGTCGTTCGACGGCCTGGCGACCAAGGTCAACCACCACCGCACGGTGTCGGAGTACTTCTCGCCGGCCGAACAGCTCGCGCAGCTCGGCATCGACCGGCTGATCCGCCTCGGCATCGGCCTCGAGGACGCCGACGATCTGATCGCCTGCCTCAACTGGACCTTGCACCACGCCGACGACATCGGCGCCGCGGAGCTCGCCGCCTGGCAAACCGCGCGGGCGAGCGAGCTGGGCCTTTCGCCCGCGCCGTCCGGTGAGGGTTAGCGTCGGCGGCGTGCGGCGCCTGGTGATGCTCGTCGTGGTCGACGGCTCGAGGTGACCACGCTGCAGGGGCACGCCGTGCGAGACCCACGCCTACGCGATCCGCGGGCCCGCGCGCCCCGAGTCGGACGAACGCGGCGGCTGGCGCTCGAGCGAGAGTGGCGGGAGAGCGCGGGGACGGCTTGTGACCGGCCGCACCGGGGGCGCGATGGGTGCGCTCGCGCCCGCTCACAACCCATCGCCTCGAGCGCGGGCTGCCGACGAAGTTTTTTAGATGCGAGTCGGAGGAACGGGGCCGGGCTGGCGCTCGTGCGAAGTGGCGGGAGAGCGCGGGGACGGCTTGTGACCGGCCGCACCGGGGGCGCGATGGGTGCGCTTGCGCCCGCTCACAACCCATCGCCTCGAGCCCGCGCTGCCGACGAAGTTTTTTGGATGTTTCGGGAGAGGGATGGGTCTGGCCGAGAAAAGCGGGTGCTCGAGCGAGGGTGCGGTGTGCGAGAGCTACCTGTCGGGCCGCTCGAGACCCCGAGGGCGACGCACGGCGCGCGCCCCGCTCACAACCCATCGCCTCGAGGGCAGGCGGCGGCGGT
>DASWOO010000051.1:0-5992 GCA_036404335.1 Kofleriaceae bacterium | reverse complement strand
TCGGTCTCCCGGTCGAGACCGCGCAACACTGGTTCGATGCGGTTCCGCGCGAGTTCACGCGCGAGCAGCGCGAGCACACCACGATCCTCGTCTCGGGCCTCACGATGGCCCACGACCTCTTCATCCAGGCCGCGCTCCGCGGCATTGGCTACAAGGTCATGGCGATGGACGTCGCGGATAATGACGCGCTCCAGTTCGGCCGCGAGTACGGCAACCGCGGCCAGTGCAACCCGACCTACTTCACCGTCGGCAACCTCGTGAAGTACCTCGACGGGCTTCGCGACCAGGGCATGACGAAGGAAGAGATCGTCAAGAACCACGTCTTCATCACGGCCGGCGCGTGCGGCCCGTGCCGCTTCGGCACGTACGTCACCGAGTACCGCAAGGCGCTCCGTGACTCCGGCTTCGACGGCTTCCGCGTCCTGCTGTTCCAGCAGACGGGCGGCCTCAAGCAGGCGACCGGCGAGGGCGTCGGCCTCGAGATGAACCCGACGTTCTTCTGGGGCGTGGTCCGCGCGATCCTGGTCGGCGACGCGCTCAACTCGCTCGGCTACCGGATCCGGCCCTACGAGGTCGAGCACGGCGCCGCCGACCGCGCGCTCGAGACCAGCAAGAAGATCATCTCCGACGCGTTCGCGACGAACACGTCGCTGCCGGTCGCGCTGTACAAGGCGCGCCGCGAGCTGGGCAAGGTCAAGGTCGACCGGACCAAGGTCAAGCCGCGCGTCGGCATCATCGGCGAGTTCTGGGCGATGACCACCGAGGGCGACGGCAACTACGGCCTGCAGCGGTTCCTCGAGGCCGAGGGTGCCGAGCCCGACATCCAGATCGTCACGGCGTGGCTGCTGTACATGATCTGGCAGGGCAAGTACGACACCGCCGCCCGCGCCACGCTGCGCGGCGTTGACAAGGATAAGGCCGAGGGCGGCAGCAAGTTCAGCTTGAAGGGCGTCGACGTCCGCAAGCGCAATGCGTCGCTGTGGGCCGGTGAGCGCGTCCTGCGCGGCCTGTTCCTGACCATCGCCAAGGCGATGGGCCTCAACGACTACCACCTGCCGAACATGGACGAGATCGCCGAGGTCTCGCACGCGTTCTACGACAACAACCTCCGCGGCGGCGAAGGCCACATGGAGATCGGCAAGCTGATCCAGAACGTGGCGTACTCCAAGGTCAACATGACCTTGTCGGTCAAGCCGTTCGGCTGCATGCCCAGCTCGTCGGTGTCGGACGGCATCCAGTCGTTCATCACCGAGCTCTATCCGCAGGGCATCTTCCTGCCGATCGAGACCAACGGCGACGGCGCGGTCAACGTCTACAGCCGCGTGCAGATGCAGCTGTTCAAGGCCAAGCAGCACGCGCAGAAGGAAGTCGACAAGGCGCTCGCCGAGGTCGGCATGACGATGGACGAGGTCCGCGCGTACCTCGAGAAGCACCCGGCGATGAACAGCGCGTTCCACCGCTCGCCGCACAAGGCCGGCTGCACCGCGGCGGACCTCGTGTACGAGGTCGGCGCGCGCAAGAACCGGCTGGCGTTCTGGAAGGAGCGCGTGGTCTCCACGCTCACCGGCAAGAGCATCAAGGACCACAGCGAGGCCCACGTCAAGCTGCTCGAGGTCGCCCGCAGGGCCGCGGCCAAGACCCGCAACAAGAACTCGATCGTCAGCGTGGCGCCCGAGCTCGAGGGCGTCGAGGCCGAGGACGTCAAGCGTCCGCCGGTCCCGGCCGGTCGCAAGAGCCTGCGCGTCGTGAACTGACCATGAGCTGGCTCGAGAAAGCGCGGGCGAAGGCGCACGACGCCATGACCAGGCTGCCGGGCAAGGCCGGCGAGCTCGCGCGCCGGGCCAACGACGCGCTGGGCCGGCCCTTGGCCGACGAGACCGAGCTGGCCGATCGCAAGGCGTTCGAGGTCCGCGCGGCGGCCGCGGTCGCCGTGGCGCCGGTCAAGCCGCCGGTGTCGGAGCGCGAGGCCGCGCCGGTGGTCGTCTATCACATGGACAAGACCCGGCGCGATGCCGTCAAGCTGACCGAGCTCCTCGAGGGTGCGGGCATCCCCCACAAGGTGGTGAACATCCAGGAGGACCAGGCGGCGCAGATGTCGGTGCGGCGCGACAGCGGGCCGCATCGCTTGCCGGTGGTGTTCATCGCCGGCGAGGTGATCGGCGGGCGCACCGAGCTGACCAACATGACGGCGACCGGCGCGCTGAAGAAGAAGGTCTTCGGCCTGTGATATCGTCCCGTCGATGACGGCGGCCGTGCAGCATAAGGTGCTGCTGATCGACGATAGCGAGGTCAGCCTGCACTTCGTGGCCGGCGTCCTCGCGCGCGCGGGCTACGACGTCCGCACCGCGGACGATATCGACAAGCTCGAGACCGTCCTGGGCGACTGGCGCCCGGACGTGATCTTGACCGACGTCAACATGCCCGGGGTCACCGGCCCCGAGCTGTGCCGGATGCTCAAGGCCAACTACGAGACCGCGCACGTGCCGGTCGTGCTGTTCTCGGCGCTGCCGAGCGAAGAGCTCGAGGGCCTGGCGCGCGATTGCGAGGCCGACGGCTACCTGTCGAAGACCAGCGGGCTCGATCGGCTGCCCAAGGAGCTGGCCAGCTTGATCGAAGACACGCTGTTCTAGTCGCCGGGACGGGAGACTACGGGGCGATTATTGATCCGGGCGGTTCCACATCGCCCGGAAGATGCAGGCGTCGTCGCCGCGCGCCTCGCAGGCCTCGTGATCGATCGCGACCGCGCCGCGGCCGCCGGACAGCACGACCAGCTGGTCGAGCATGCCCGAGGTCCAGGCGCAGAGATCGGCGTTCTTCGGCGTGCCGGTGATCCGCACGACGGTCTCCGACGCGTGGATCGGCATGCTCGAGACCGAGCCCCAGCTCTGGTAGCGCGCCCACACGTTGCGGATCGCCGACAGCGTGCGCTCGGGGACCAGGGTCGCCGCGCTCGCCGGGAAGAACCGGCGGAACGACGCGCGCACCGTCGCGCGGGCGATGTCGCGCGCCAGCCGGGCGCTGTCGCGATCGACGTGCGCCGGCGCGACCGCGAGCAGCTGGGTGAACATCTCCGTCGGCAGCCAGGCCAGGGGCGCGGTGTCGGTCAGCGCCCGCGCGAGCTCGGGGTGCTCGCGGCCGAGCGCGTCGCGCAGCCGCTCGGCGTCGCGCACGCCGAGCGCGCGGCTGATCGAGCGGAACACCACGCCGCGGGTCTTGGCTGCCGTCGTCGTGCCGCGGCTCGGCATCACCGTGTTGGCGACCCAGCGCGAGCCGTCCGGCTTGGGGATCGGCATCGCCGCGAGCAGGGCGGCGTGCAGATCGCGGGCGAACGCGCCGGCCGAGGTCGGGCGCAGCGCCGGATCGCGGCTCAGCGCGCGGGTCAGGAGCTTGTCCGCCGGCGCCAGCTCGGCGCGGATCACCGACGGGGGAACCAGGTCGGTCCCGGCGGTCTGGCGCTGCAGCACGCCCTCGCCATCGCCCCACGGCGCGGTCAGGGTGAGCAGGGTGTAGGTCGTCGCCGCCAGGCCGTAGACGTCGGAGCGCGACGTCGCCTCGTGGCCCTCGATGACCTCGGGCGCGACGTAGCCCGGGGTGCCCGCCGACTCGGCGAACTGGCCGTAGCGCCGGGCGATGCCGACGTCGACCAGGACGCTGCGGCTGCGGAACGGGTCGCGGATGATGTTGGCCGGCTTGACGTCGCGGTGGATGATCCCGCGGTCGTGCAGGGCGTCGAGCGCCGAGGCGACCTGATCGATCGCGGTGACCAGCTCGGGGATCGGCATCATCGTGCCCTCGATCCGGTGGCGCTCGACCGCCTGCTGCAGGCCCTCGCCCTCGAGCAGCTCCATCACGAAGTACGAGTCGCCGCCCGACTGGCCGAAGTTGAAGATCTGGACGAGGTTCGGGTGCTCGAGCCGCGCGAGCATGGCGGCCTCGACCCGCAGGTGCTCGACGAACGCCTTGTCCTCGGCGAGGTCGGGCCGCAGCATCTTGATCGCGACCGGCCGCTCGAGCGCGAGGTCCTCGGCGCGGTAGACCACGCCCATGCCGCCGCGGCTGATCTCGTGCAGCAGCCGGTAGGCGCCGCCGAGCGTCGCGCGCATCTCCTCGACGATCTCCATCGGCTGGGTCGTCGACAGCCGGGGCGCCGGCCCGGTCGAGGCCCGGGCGATCGGCTGCTCGGCGTCGCGCGCCTTCTTGGCCGCCGTCGCCGCCCGCGCGAACAGCACCGCCGCGTCCTCGTTCTTCTGCAGCGCCGCGAGCCCGACCGCCGCCGGGATGAACAGCGCGCCGCCGCTCGGCAGCTCGATCGGCCGCTCGTGGATCGCATTGCGGAACCTCTCGGCCACCCGCTGGGCGCCGTCGAGCGGGGTGCCGGGCAGGAGCACGGTGATCTTGTCGCCCGACCACCGGCCGACGACGTCCTCGGTCCGCACGTTGGCGCGCAGCGCGTCGGCGACGTGGCGCAGCACCCGGTCGCCGACCGACAGCCCGTGGCGGTTGTTGATCCCGGCGAGGTCGAGCACGTCGACCACGACCACGGTCAGCGGGATGCCCGAGCGGACCGACGCCGACACGTGCATCGTCGCCAGCTGGGTCATCGCCGTGCGGTTCCAGATCCCGAGCATCTGATCGAGGCCGGGGCCGTTGACCGCGCGGTCGAGCTCGTCGGCGGTGCGCTGGTGGATCGCGCGCCAGCCCAGCTCCGCGGCGAGCCGCGCCGCGATCGCCTGCAGCACGATGCGGTGCTCGCGGGTGAAGATCCGCGGCCGCGAGATCACCAGGCCGATGAAGCCGTGGGTGCCCATCGGGGTCTCGAGCGGTACCGACAGGTAGCTCTCGCACACCGCGCCCCGGGTCGGCGATGGCGCGATTAAGGTCGCGCCGGTTTGGGTCGCGATCCGGCAGTAGTCGGCGGTCTGGTTCCAGGTCAGCGAGTCCCACGTATGGGCGCCGATCGCCGAGCCGCCGGTCGAGTCACCGCGGACCGAGATCACGCAGCGATCGACGCCGAACCCGACGGCGACCTGGGACGCGGCGGTCTCGAGCGCCTCATCCATGGATCCGCCGAGCACCGAGATCGTCAGCAGCTTGTCGAGCGCGAGGCCCCGGCGCTCCTGCAGCGCGATCGTCCGGTCGGTCAGGCCGAGCGCGTGGCGCAGCACCGGCTCGAGCACGACGACGTCGGCGCCGGGCGGAGGCTCCTGGGTGGTGTCGCGGATGACCAGGAACACCGTGGCGTCGTCGCGCTCGCCGCGGACGGGCAGGTCGGCGAGCCGGCTCAGCACCTCGGCGGCCTCGCCGAACTCGCGATCGATGACGACCGCGCGCGGCCGGCTCGCGTCGACGGTGGCGAGCAGCTCGTCGGCGTCGCGCGCGACCAGGTACAGCTGGCTCGCGCTCGCGCCGGCGTTCACCACCTCGCCCCGTACCAACGGGTCTCGGGACAGTACGACGAACCCGGTGTTCATGGTCAGCGGACCTGGAAGAGTTCACCAGTAACGCTGTCGAGAATCAATGCCTCGACACCCGGGATGCCCGGGTACGGTGAGAATGGACTTTTTGCCAAATACCGCACGAGCGATCTCTCCCGTCGGTTGTTATCTTACATGTGTAGTTCTAGCTACATAGCGTGTGTTGTGGCTGTTCGGTCCGGACAGGTGGTAAAGCTGATTACGAAGCTATTGATTCCATTGGTTCGTGCAGCGTTTTGCTGCACGAAGGATCCGCGCTTTTGGACGAGAGCCCGCGGTACATTCTCGCCACGCCAAACGATGGGTGAAGCACGTTCGTTACAGAATGTCCTGGTGGTGGATGATGATGAGCGGATTCTCGGTTCGTGGAAACGAGCGGCAAGAGAACGCAATGTCGTCACGGCGCTCGACGCGACCACCGCGAAGCAACTCGCTAGCGTGGAGCGACCCGATCTCGCGATCGTCGATCTCCGGCTGGGCAACAGCTCGGGCATCGACCTGATCCGCGATCTCAAGAA
>DASWOO010000050.1:0-2307 GCA_036404335.1 Kofleriaceae bacterium | reverse complement strand
CGCAACGATTTGGGAGCGTCGGCTTTTGTACCGGCGATCACAGGCGTTGCGCCCACAAGGATGAGACTCACACTGCAGGCTAGCTTTTTCATTCGCGTCATTCGGCTGCTCCCAGTTCGCCATGAGGCTCTCATACGGTTGGCGTATTTGGCTCGCTAGCCGGTCCTAACTTGTGATGACCTCCACGTCTCGATGGCGTCGCAAGTGCCTCAACTGACTGCCGCACCTGGGCTGAACACCTGTTCAAAATTAACTTAATAAGTAATTTATATTACTTTATACTCCGGGAGTGAGTCGATATGACACATGTGAGCTCCGAAAATGAAAATGCCTACCGAGGTTACGTTCTCGGCAGGCATTGATGTGAATGTTACGAAATCCGAGCCAGTTTCTATTGCTCTTGGTCTTTTCCTTGATTGCGGATCGTCAGGACCTCTTCGCGAACCGTCTGCGCGAACGCCTTGAGCTCCTGCATCGAGTTGCGAACGCGCGTCCCCGCCGCCTTGTTACCGTCCTTGTAAAACTTCTCGAAGTCACTCGCCATCGCGGCGACGAGTTGCTGCAGCTCGGCGAACCGGCTCGACGGAGCCGAGGTCTCGGGCGCGGTGGTCTGGGTTTCGCTATTGGTCTCCATGAGGCCTGACACCTTGCCCCGAGACTCTGACATCGGCAAAAGATAATGGATCTATGCGATACTGTTGAGGATGTCCTGGGACGCGTTGCATGGCCAGCTCGAAAACGAGCTCGGCGAGCCGGTCACGCTCGACGCGGTGACCGGCGGCTGGAGGCTCGCGCAGCGCGCGCGCGGCCATCGCCACTCCGTCGATGACGTGCTGACCGCGCGCTACGCGCTCGACCAGGTCCAGGCCGCGCCACCGTCGGTGGCGCTCGATCTGGGCAGCGGGATCGGCGGCGTCGGACTGCTCGTGCTGTGGGGGTTGCCCGCCCGATCACGGCTGATCTGCGTCGAGGCCCAGGCGGTCAGCCACCGCCTGCTGACCGCGAACATCGCCGGCAACCAGCTCGGCGACCGCGTCGAGGTCCGGCTCGGCGACCTGCGCCAGCTCGCGCTGCCCGCGCCGGTCGCGCTGATCACCGGCAGCCCGCCGTACTTCCCGATCGGCAGCGGCATCCTGCCGACCGACGCGCAGAAGGCCCACGCGCGGTTCGAGCTGCGCGGCGATGTCGGCGATTATGCGACGTGCGCAGCGCGCCACCTGACCGACGACGGGGTGTTCGTGTGCTGCTTCCCGACCGCGCAGCAGGCCCGCGCCCTCGCCCGGATCGCGGCCAGCGGCCTGCACGTCACCGCGATGCGCCAGGTCATCCCGCGCGCTGGGCTGCGGCCGCTGTTCAGCTTGTTCGCCTGCCGGCCAGCTCCGGACAGATGCCACGAGGATCCGCCGTTTGTGGTCCGCGATGCGTCGGGCGAGATCACCCCGGAGATGCGGGAGGTCCGGCGGGGCTTCGGCTTCGAGTAATCAGATGTAGGTGGCTTGTTATACAACGTCAGCCGGCATGACGCCGGAGACCCGGACGATGTCGTCACCGTGGCCCCGGCCGACCACAACAGCGGCGAGATCGTCGCCGGCCCGAGCGGCGGTAGGGCCCACCACGGGTCGTAGCGGCGTGCTACGCCGGGCGCATGACGCATCGGCAAATGGCCGCCGCGGGCGGCGTCGTCGCCCTGATCATGCTCGGCGGGCTCGCGGTCTGGTGGCTGCGCGGCCGCGCCGCGGCACCGGCGGCGACCCGGGCGATCGCGACCCGGCCGACGACGCCCCCCGTGCGCGGCGCCGCGATCGAGCCGCCCGGCGTCGAGGTCGTCGACGATCCTGGTGACGAGCTGCGGCTCGACGGCCAGGCCGTCGTCGACGCCGCGCACGGCCCGGCCGGCGCGCTGACCGTGCAGGTCGTCGATGGCCGCGGCGCCGCGATCGACGGCGCGACCGTCGAGCTGCGCGGGCGCGACGTCCAGCGCGCGACCAGCGTGGCCGGCGCCGCGGTGATCCGCCCGGTCGTGCCCGGCAACTACCAGCTCGCGGCGTGGGCCGGCGGCATGGCGCGATCGTTCGCGTCGCTGCAGGTCGGCGCCGGCGACGCCACGGCGCGCATCGTGCTCGCCCGCGGCGCGCCGGTGTCCGGCGTGGTCGTCGACGATCGCGGCGCGCCGGTCGCCGGCGCCCGGGTCCGCTACGCCAGCGCCTCGGACCTGCGCCAGCGCGCCAGCGAGCGGTTCGACGCGCAGGTCACCGGCGCCGACGGCGCGTTCGCGTTCGACGCCGTGGCGTCCGGCTCGTTCCGGTT
>DASWOO010000049.1:0-1518 GCA_036404335.1 Kofleriaceae bacterium | reverse complement strand
GCGATCGCTCAGGTCCGCGGCGCCCGGGCATACGACGATCAGCGCGAAGCCACAGTGCTCCGGCAGGGTGCGGACGAAGTTCTCCACCGCGGTGGTGCTGCCGGCTCCGACCACGACGGCGCGGATCCCCGGAGCTGGGCTATCGACCACCATCACCAGCTACGTTCGGCGATGCGCAGAGGTCAGTGCTAGCGTGTGTGTCCGAAAAAGTACGGGTTCGAGCGAGCGCTATCGCTCAGCTCGCGAGCGCGCCGACGCCGCGATGCCGTCCGGTCAGGCCGCGCGCGGCGTCGACCAGGCCGCGCGATGCCGCCGCCCAGCGCACGACCGCGCCGCGCTGGATCGCCTGGTCGACGAAGCCGAGCAGCAGCTCGGCCGCGTCCAGCTCGATCCGTGTGACTTCTTCCGCACGGATCATGTAAGTGCCGGCGTCGGTGACGAGCTGGCCGAGACAGATCAGGATCGGCCGGAGCGACTCGAGCGTGACCACGCCCGACAGCACCACCTCGACCCAGGGCAAGCGTCCAGAGATGTCCGTCATCGCTTTCATGAGTCGACCAGGGTTACAGCTTTATGTTGGGGCTGTGTAACGGACTGGGGTATCTCCCGGGTAGGTGCGGCGCCTACCGCGGAAAACTAGCGCCGGTGGCCGACGGCTTCGTGGGCGATGCGGTCGAGCGGCAGCACCCGGTCGACCCCGCCGCGCTTGATCGCCTCGGCCGGCATGCCGAACACCACGCAGCTGGCCTCGTCCTGCGCGACGGTGAACGCGCCGGCCTGCTTCATCTCGAGCAGGCCGCGCGCGCCGTCGTCGCCCATCCCGGTCAGGATCACGCCGATCGCGTTGGCCCCGGCGTAGCGCGCGGTCGAGCGGAACAGGACGTCGACCGCCGGGCGGTGGCGGTTGACCAGCGGGCCATCGGTGACCTCGACGTAGTAGCGCGCGCCGCTGCGCTTGAGCAGCAGGTGGTGGTTGCCCGGCGCGATCAGCGCCTGGCCGCGGACCACGCTGTCGCCGGTCTGGGCTTCCTTGACCCGGATCTGGCACAGCCCGTCGAGCCGCGCCGCGAACTGCGAGGTGAACTTCTCCGGCATGTGCTGCACGATCACGATGCCGGGCGCGTCGGACGGCAGCTCGCGCAGCACGGCGAGCAGCGCCTCGGTGCCGCCGGTCGACGCGCCGATCGCGATCACGGTCTCGGTGGTCTCGAGCATCGCGTGGCGGCGGCCGGGATCGGGCGGCGGCAGGATCGCGCTGGCGTCGAGCTTGGGCCCGCCGGTGATCCGCTCGGCCCGCGTGCCGTGCGTCGCCTGCGGGCTCGAGGCGGTGCGCGGCCGGTTGCTCGGCGCGCCGGTGCCGATCGCGCGGTTGGCGGTGGTCGGGCGGCGGCGCGGCAGGTGGCTGAGCTTGGCCCGGGCGGCGGCGCGGACCGCGTCGCAGATGTGGATCGCCGACTCCTTCCACTCGCGCGGCGAGCCGTTCTTCGGCTTCTCGATCACGTCGACCGCGCCGAACGA
>DASWOO010000048.1:0-1919 GCA_036404335.1 Kofleriaceae bacterium | reverse complement strand
CGCCGACGACGCGACGTAGCCGGCGACCTCGGGCAGGCTCTCGCGCGCGATCTTGCGGATGCCCTCCTCGGTCTGGAACACGGCGCCGAGCCCGGCCTGGAACGTCTTCTTGACCAGCTCGGGCACCAGCCGCTCCAGCCGCGATCGAATGGTCTCCGGCAGCACGTCGTCCGCGTCATCCGGGTCGTCGGTCGCGTTCTGGTTCGCCGGCGCGGCGTCGTCGGTGGCCATCCCCACGGCGTACCGCCGATCCGTGGCGTTATCAACCTGGTATCCTTCGGCGAATGGCTGAACCAGCCACGCCGACTCGCTATCGCGAGGCAA
The DNA here is from genome assembly GCA_036404335.1 of Kofleriaceae bacterium. Classification (GTDB taxonomy): domain Bacteria; phylum Myxococcota_A; class Polyangia; order Haliangiales; family Haliangiaceae; genus JABFXX01. Next base: position 1,595 of record DASWOO010000048.1, on the reverse strand, counting down.
AAGTCTCGCGGCCTCCGCCATTGCGGATCCGTAGCTTGCGCGCGTACTGGGTGACGTTCGTCGTGATCGGCAGCTACCTGTGGCTGCGGTTCCGCACCCGGTTTCACGACGAGACCTGGCTGATGCACGCGCTGCGCGAGGCCCACCTGCGCAACGCGCGACGGATCGAGCGCGCGATCTGCGACCTGCAGGGCCTGTTCATCAAGGTCGGCCAGCTGATCTCGATCATGACGAACTTCCTGCCCGAGGAGTTTCGCCGCGAGCTCGAGGGCCTGCAGGACGCGGTGCCGCCCAGGCCGTACGGCGACATCGCCGCGCGGATGTCCGAGGAGCTCAAGCAGACGCCGGCCGAGCTGTTCGCCAGCATCGACGAGCAGCCGATCGCGTCGGCGTCGATCGGCCAGGTCCACCTCGCTCGGCTACGCGACGGGACCAAGGTCGCGGTCAAGGTCCAGTACCCGCACATCGAGGAGGTCGTGCGCCGCGATCTCGACACGCTGCGCCGGATCTTCTGGATCATCGGCTGGTTCATCCCCTACCAGGGGCTGCCCGAGCTCTACCGCGAGATCCGGGCGATCGTGATGGAGGAGCTCGACTACACCGCCGAGGCCGAAAACGCCGAGCGGATCGCCGGCAACTTCACCGGCCGCCGCGACGTCGCGTTCCCCGTCGTCGTGCACGAGCTGTCGACCGCGCGGGTCCTGACCACGCACTTCGAGCCCGGCTGCAAGATTACCGACAAGCTCGGGGTCAAGCAGCTCGGGCTCGATCGCAACCAGCTCGCGCGCCAGGTCGTCGAGATCTACTGCCAGCAGATCTTCAGCGACGGGGTCTACCACGCCGATCCGCACCCGGGGAACCTGCTGGTCCGGCCGGGCGAGGACGGCCAGCCGCCGACGATCGTGTTCCTCGACTTCGGCGCGGTCGCCGAGATCCCGAGCGACGTCCGCCAGGGCATGATCGAGCTGGTCCAGGGCGCGCTGACCCGCGACACCCGGCGGATCGTCGGCGCGATGAAGCAGATGGGCTTCGTCGCGCGCGGCGCCAACGAGCAGGTGTTCGAGCAGGTCGTCGAGTACTTCCACGACAAGTTCCAGGAGAACATCTCGCTCGACTCGCTGAACTTGAAGGACATCAAGTTCGACCCGCAGCGCGGTCTCGAGAGCGTGGCCGACCTGCGGCGCATGGACATCTCGCTGCGCGAGCTGAGCGTCAACTTCCACATCCCCAAGGAGATCATCGTCCTCGAGCGGACCTTGCTGCTGCTGATGGGGCTGTGCACCGAGCTCGACCCGGCGCTCAACCCGATGACGGTGATCCGGCCCTACCTCGAGCGCTTCGTGCTCGGCGAGGAGGGCGACTGGTCCGCGCTCCTGGTCGAGACGTCCAAGGACCTGGTCATGTCGGTGACCGCGCTGCCCGCCGAGATCCGGCGGCTGCTGCGCGCGGCCCACGCGGGCGACCTGCAGCTCAAGTTCAAGAACATCGACGGCCCGGCCCAGCTGATGTACCGGCTGGGCCACCAGCTGATCTACGTCGCGGTCGGCATCGCCGGCGCGTCGATCGCGATCGTGCTCGAGGGCCGCGGCGACGAC
>DASWOO010000047.1:0-3826 GCA_036404335.1 Kofleriaceae bacterium | reverse complement strand
GGTGCAGGCGGTCATGCGGGCGCAGGCGGTGCTGCAGGTGCGGGCGGTCATGCGGGCGCAGGCGGCTCGTCGGGTGCCGGTGCAGGTGGTCATAGCGACGCCGGCGCAGGCGGTCATGCGGGTGCAGGCGGTCATGCGGGCGCAGGCGGTGCTGCAGGTGCGGGCCCGTCGGGTACCGATGCAGGCGGCCATGGCGGCGCGGGCGCAGGTCATGCGGGCGCAGGCGGCTCTGCCGGTCCAGGCGGCCATAGCGGCGCCGGCGCAGGCGGTCATGCGGGCACGGGTGCCGGCGCAGGCTCGCCGGGTACCGATGCAGGCGGCCATAGCGGCGCCGGCGCGGGTGGTCATGCGGGCGCAGGCGGCGGCGCTGGCGAGTCGGCCGGTGGACACGGCGCGCAGGCTGGCGCTGGTGGCCATGCGGGCGCGAGCGGTGACGCGGCGACGGGCGGCCATGCGGGCGCCCCTGGTGCGGGCGCTCAGGGCGGCGCGGCGGCTGGTCCCTCGACGGGCAGCGGCGGCGCGACGAATATGGGTGGCGGCGCGAATGCGGGCGGCGCTTCGAGCGTCGGCGGCGCGACGAATGTTGGCGGAAGCGCCGGCGCTGGTGCGAGCGTCGGTGGCGCGGGCGGCGCGACGAGCTCTGCTGGTGGCATGACCGGTGGCAGCGGCGGCGCAGGCGCGGGCGTGAGAACGCCGAGCGCGCCGAGCACTGGCTCGATCAGCGGCGGCGCAGGCGCGAGTGTGAGCACGCCGAGCGCGCCGAGCACCGGCTCGATCAGCGGCGGCGCAGGCGCGGGTGTGAGCACGCCGAGCGCGCCGAGCACTGGCTCGGTCAGCGGCGGCGCAGGCGCAGGTGTGAACACGCCGAGCGCGCCGAGCACTGGCTCGGTCAGCGGCGGGGCAGGCGCGGGCGTGAGCACGCCGAGCAGCGGCTCGATCAGCGGCGACGCCGGGGCAGGCGTGAGCGCGCCGAGCATCGGCGGCGACGCCGGGGCAGGCGTGAGCGCGCCGAGCAGCGGCTCGATCGCGGGCGGCGCGGGCAGCGGCTCGATCAGCACGAGCGCGCCGAGCGGCGGCGTCGGCGGTAGCGGCGCGGCGAGCGTGGGCTCGTCGGGCCTGGGCGACACGTCGGCCCAGAGCGGCATGGCGAGCGTCGGCGGCGCGGCCTGCGGCCTCGGTGGCCTCGATCCGACGGCGGCCGCGGGCGGCGTGGCCGGCGCGGGCATCGGCAGCGTGTCCGGTGGCGTCGGCGGCGCGGGCGGCGCGGCGGGTGGCGCCGCGGGCTCGGCGACCGGCGCGGCCGGCAGCGCCGGCTCGGGCGCGCCGAGCTTCGGCAGCGTCGCGGGCTCGGTGACCCCGGGCCTGCCCGACGGCGGCCAGGGCGCGATGATCGGCCAGGTCGCCGGCGGCGCGAGCGTCGGCGACACCGCGGCCTCGGCCGGGGTCGGCGCCGCGACCGGCGTGGCCAGCGGCAGCGCGGCGGGCCAGCAGGTGTCGTCGACCACGTCGACGGCGTCCGGGATCTCGGCCACGGCCTCCGATCCGACCGGCGCGGCCACGTCGTCGGTGTCCGGCCAGATCTCCGGCGCAGCCAGCGCCGCGTCCCCGGTCGACCCGGGCGCCGCGGCCGGCGAGGTCTCGACCGCGACCGACGCGGTGCACAGCCCGGGCGACGCCGCGATCGGCGAGGTCAAGAACCGCACGAACGTCGGCGGGTCGGCCGACGCCAACGCGGGCGGCGGCTCGGCGGGCGTCAACGTCCAGGGCTCGGCCAACGTTTCGACCGACCCGGCGAAAAAGTAGCGCGTACTGCGCGTCACTTTCCGCGGCCGGTGACGCCACCGGTCACGCCGCCGTGCGTTCGCCGCCTCCCCGGTGGCGGAGGCTCGCCTCCGCGTCGAGCTTCGACCGGCCAAGCGAATTGAAGCACAGCGCGTTGACCGCCCCGGCGGTGACTCTTACGATTCGTTATTCGAAGGGGTCGAAACGAAAGGACTCTCCCGTGGACGAGGAAGCCCTTATTGTGTGGCAAGACGTGCTCGACATGGTGGTCAACGGGCGGCCGAACGAGGTCGCGTGCCCGCACTGTCACCACCGGCCGTTGACGATCGAGGAGATCGATCAGTCGACGCGGATCTCCTGCAGCAAGTGCGGCAAGTACATCCAGGGCCGCTTCTCCTAGTGCAGGCCGACAGGACGCATGCCCGATAACAAAGATTTTCTCGGCAAGGGACTCCGCTTCCCGGTGTCGATCAACCTCAACGGCGGTGTCTCGACCTCGCAGCTCGAGGAGAACGTCCGGCAGTCGCTGTTCATCATCCTCGGCACCGCGCCGGGCGAGCGGATCAACCGGCCGCGGTTCGGCTGCCGGATCCACGACCTGATGTTCGCGCCGAACAACCCGATGACCGCCGCGCGCGCCGAGGTGTTCTGCGAAGAGGCGATCTACAAGCACGAGCCGCGCATCGAGAAGGTGGCGTGCACCGCCCGGGCGAACCCCGACGAGCCCAACCGGCTCGACATCCGGATCGAGTACGTGATCCGCGGCGTCAACGACAAGCGGAACCTCGTGTTCCCGTTCTACCTGAAGACTGAAGAAGACGAGATCGCCGAGATCAAGGCCGCCGAGCAGCCGGGGTCGCGCGGGCTCAATAACGTCTAGTAGTCGAGCAAGCCCACATGATTCCACCGCCGAAGCTGGACGACCGCACCTTCAACGACATCGTCGAAGAAGCCATCTCGATGATTCCGCGCTACTCGCCGGAATGGACGAACCACAATCCGTCCGATCCGGGGATCACGCTCATCGAGCTCGCGGCGTGGATGACCGACCTGTTGATCTACCGGCTCAACCAGGTTCCGGACAAGAACTACGTCGCGTTCCTCAACATGCTCGGGATCAAGCTCCGGCCGCCGCGCGCGGCCCGGGCGCTGGCCCGGTTCACGCTGGTCGACGGCACGGTCAAGCAGCGCGTGCCGCGCGGCACCCAGGTCTCGACGCCGCAGGCCACCGAGGAGCACACGGTCACGTTCGAGACCGCGCGCGACGTCACCGTCGCCGCGGCGCGCCCCGACCGCTGCTTCTCGTACTTCGACGACAGCTACGCGGAGAACAGCCGGTTCCTCGACCCCGCGCCCAACACCGCCGGCCCGCCGTTCGAGGTGTTCGCCGGCGCGCAGCGCATCGAGCGCTACCTGTACCTGTCCGACGCCCGGTTCGGCAACGCCGGCGACGCGTCGCTGCTCCGGATCTACATCGGCACGCCCGAGCACGGCGCGCGCGACCTCGCCCGGCTCCTCGAGTGGGAGTACTGGGAGGGCACGCGGTGGAAAGAGCTCGAGCCGGCGCAGATCGAGGTCGATCGCGGCGAGGTCGCGTTCCTGGGCCCGCTGCACTTCGATCCGGTCGCGGTCAATCACATCGAGGGCCTGTGGGTCCGCGGCCGGCTCGCCGAGGTCCCGCAGTCGCCCGAGGACACCGAGATCGACACGATCCGCGCGCGGGTCGAGGTCGTCGGCGAGGGCCTGCTGCCGACCCAGGCCTACGCCAACCTCGACAACAACGCGTTCTTGACCCTCGACCTCGGCAAGAACCTCTACCCGTTCGGCAAGGAGCCGAAGGTCGACTGCATCCTGTACCTGGCGTGCGACGAGCTGCTGCAGACCGCCGACGCCTATATCTCGATCGAGATGCTGCTCGCCGACTCGAGCGTGATCCCGCGGCCCAACCCGTCGGAGCAGCTCGTGCTCGCGTTCGAGTACTACGACGGCAAGCGCTGGCGCCACCTCGGCCGCTCGGCGCCGCGCGGCGCGCTGCCGGGCTCGG
>DASWOO010000046.1:0-4904 GCA_036404335.1 Kofleriaceae bacterium | reverse complement strand
GGTGTCGCCATCGCGCTCGGCGCGTCCGTCGGCGTAGGTGAAGGTCCAGAACCGCGCGCCGATGCCGATGTAGAACGGCAGCTCGAAGTCCTCGGCGCTGGCGAGCGAGACCGGGTGCCAGAGGTAGTCGCCGTAGAGGTTTACGCCGGTGTGATCGAACAGCAGCACGCCACCGAGGCCGAACTGGATCGCCTGATCGGACTGGACGAAGTACTTGCCGGTCAGGCCGGTCGGATCGCCGAGCTCGAGGCCGAGACCGAAGGTCTTGTTGGCGTCGAACCGGCGGCCGTGGAGGCGTCCCGCTGGGCGCGGCCGGGCGTCGGCCTGGGTCGCGGAGAGCATGCAGAACATCAAGGAGAGGCCAAAAGTGGCGAGTAAGATCTTGCGGGCCGTCATAGGCGTCGGATCCTACCCTCGAGTTCGCGCGACGCTGGGCGTTCGTGCACAATAGTGATGTGGTCCGTCTCCACACCGTGGTGCTCATCCTGACGACGCTCGCCGCATGCGGCACGGGATCGAGCATGCCCAAGCCGGAGCCGGCCACCGCGATCGATCCGCCGCCGCCGAGCTCGCCGCCGATCAAGATGGCGCAGTTCGCGCCGCCCGACGCCGGCGTGCCCGATGCGCCGCCCGCACCGACGCTGGCGTGCGAGGCCGGGCTCGAGCCGCGGCTCGCCCGGGCGCCCGATCCGACGATGTTCTGCGCGCGGCCCGACGGCGTCCGCCACGGGCCGTTCCTCGTGCCGTTCCCGGACGGCACCCCCGAGATCACCGGCAGCTACAAGGACGGTGTGCTCGACGGACCGTGGCAACGACGCGCAGGGTCCGGCGCGATCGTCGAGTCGGGGCAGTACGCGGCCGGCCAGAAGACCGGCCACTGGACCCAGTCGAACCTGGCCGGCGCCGAGCTCGGCGCCTACGACCTCAAGGCCGGCACCGGCACCGAGAAGCGCTGGCTCGAGGACGGCTCGCTGTACCGCGAGCGCAAGCTCAAGGCCGGCGTGCCGCACGGCCCCGAGACCGTGTACGGCGCCGACCACACGCCGGTGCTCACCGCCAAGTGGTTCCTCGGCAAGCTCGACGGGCCGCACGCGGTCGGCAGCAAGGCGTCGCTGCGCATCGAGGAGACCTACGCCGGCGGCACCCGCCGCGGCGCGCGCCAGATCTGGCAGTTCTGGTCGCCGCTGGTCGACGAGAACTATGATCACAGCGGCCGTCACGACGGCGAGTACACGATCTGGCGCAGCAAGAAGCTCGCGCGGGTCAAGGGCAGCTACGACCACGGCAAGCGCGACGGGCTCTGGACGTGGAGCGACCGCGACAGCAACAAGGAGCGCGAGGGCAACTACGTCGACGGCAAGAAGGATGGGCCGTGGACCGAGTGGTACGACAACAAGATCGTGTTCACCGGCAGCTACGCCAGGGGCAAGCCCGACGGCGAGTTCATCTATTACGACCGCAACCAGAACGAGCTCGGCCGGTTCACGATCACCGGCGGCACCGGCACGATGCAGACGTTCTGGCCCAACAAGAAGGTCGCGAGCAAGCAGCACGTGTTCGCCGGCGCCAACGACGGCGTGTACCAGGAGCTGACGACGCGCAGCAAGGTCGTGGTCGAGGGTCACTACCGCAGCGACGCCAAGCACGGCGCGTGGAAGGAGTGGACCGCCGACGGCGTGCCGACGCTCGAGCAGGGCTGGAAGCGCAACCGGCTCGACGGCGTGGTCAAGAAGCTCGCCGACGGCAAGCTGCTGAGCGAGGCGACGTACAAGGACGGCAAGGCGATCGGCAAGTACGTCGAGTATCGCGACGGCAAGCCGGCGCTGACCGGCCAGTTCACCGACGACAAGCGCAGCGGCGTGTGGACCCGCTACGACGCCGGGGGCCACGTGCTGTCGACCGCCAGCTACAAGGACGGCGTGCTCGACGGCGCGTGGAAGCAGCTGGTCGACGGCGCGGTGCTCGAGGGCACGATGAGCCAGGGCCGGCGCACGGGCACCTGGAAGCGGACCGACAAGGCCGGCGCGGTGAGCGAGCTGCACTACCCGACCTCGCCGGCGTCGCCGGCTGCTGGCCCGTGAACCGCGGCGCCCTGCCCGGCTATTCCCGCGCCGCTCCGACGGTATTTTCCGAAACGTCGATGCAACCGGACGCGCGGTCGCGCGTTCTTAGAGCATGACCGCCGTGAACCGCGACCTGAAGACCCAGGCGACGCTGCTCGCGCTGGCGCGCACGCGCCGGATCCAGCGGGCCCTCGCCCACGCGTCGCTGCACCGGAACGCGCCGATGCCGACCCTGGCCAGCTCGCTGGGCTACATGACGATGACCACGCGGGTCACCGACGCGGCGGGCCTCGCGCCCGGCCACCGGATGGACGTCATCGGCATCTCGCGCGCCGACGGCGTGGCCTACGTCGTCGAGGACCTCGGCGCCGACGACGCGCCGATCGTCTACCGGCTCTACCTGCGCGGCCCGCGCCAGGGCTACCTGGTGCCGCTGCACGCCTGGTACGAGCACAGCGAGGACGCCGCGGAGATCCGCAGCCGGCTGGCCACGCTCGCGCCCGGCCTCGAGCCCGTGGCCCCGACCGCGCCCGAGGCGTGGATGCTGTCGACGCGGATCGTCCAGCGCCGCGCGCTGCGCATGGGCTGCGCCGGCGACCTGCCGATCCGCAAGTTCGCGCTGCAGCTGCAGGTCGACCCGGTCTGCGCGATCGGCCCGAGCGGCCGGTCGACGGTGACGGCGTTCCTCCAGCCGCACGCGCAGCTGACCGCGGTGTGGTCGCTCGATGCCAGCGGCGTCACACCCGGCGACCTGGCGATCGCCCGGGTCACGTTCACCGGCATCCCGAGCGGCACCGGCCGCAGCAAGGACACCGTGATCTTGCTTACGGCGGGGGGCTGCGAGCTAACCTGAGTCGATCCTCGCGCCTGATCCGGTCGTAGCTTGGTAACCTTACCTGGCTCGCTCGTAGGAGATTTCATGCGCGCTTCTCACCTCAAGGCCTTGCTGCTCGTCGTGCTCGCCTCCTGCGGAGGCGGTGACAGCGACACCATGGCCCCCGACGCCAACGAGGTCGCGGCGTGCGTGTCGAGCGGCCGCGGCGACACGTACGTCGCCGGCCTCGAGAAGCCGGGCACCGGCGGGCTGCTCGACTTCAAGCTGATGACGGCCGATCCGTCGCCGCCCGCCCGGTTCCTCAACAACTGGGTCGTGCAGGTCGACGCGATGACGAATGGCACGCCGATGGACGGCGTCTCGATGGTGGTCACGCCGTTCATGCCCGATCACCAGCACGGCGCCGGCGCCTACAAGGTCAAGGTCGCGCCGGTCGACGGCGCGTCCGGCCAGTACTCGCTGACCGACATCAACACGTGGATGCCGGGCTACTGGGAGATCACGATCGACGCGACCGCCGGCACGATGCACGACACCGCGGTCTATAAGTTCTGCATCCCGGAGTGAGCCGGCGCGCTACTGCGGGTTGCAGCGCGTGCCGAGCGCCGGCCCGGTGCCCGCGGTCGACTTGAGCCACGTGCTCTTCGAGCCCAGGATGTCGAGGGTCTGCAGCTGACCGCGCACGCCGGGATCGAGGTCCCCCGAGCCGATCAGGTCATCGACCATCGCGTACGACAGCGGCCGGATCCGGATCTTCGTCTCGATCCGCAGGACCTTGGTGAAGTCGACGCCGAGCCCCGGCAGCATGAACGTCGCCATCGACGAGTGGTCGAACAGCGGCGAGTTCTTGTCGAGCGAGACCGGCGGCCGCAGCAGCTGGCTGTCGACCGTGGCGACGTCCCAGAAGAAGTGCGCCGGCGAGCCGTCGTCCTTCTTGGTCCGGTCCCACAGCCCGAACAGCGTCGGGTCGTTCAGCGCGTCCGGATCGCCGGCCGTGGCCGAGCCGTCGGCGTTGGTCCCGGAGTGGAACACGACGTTGCCGCCGGTCTCGGCGTCGTAGGCCACGACCTCGAGCCACGCGCGGCGATCCTGGGCCGCGCCGCTCGGCCAGTCGTGGCCGGTGCCGATCGAGTCGATGCGCACGGTCAGCTTGCCCTGCGGATCGAGGCAGATGCCGCCCGGCTGGACCGGGCTGGTCAGCGGCGACGGGCCGATCACCGAGATCGCGCCGTCGAGGTCGCGCTTGATCCCGGCCGCCATCGCGTCGGTGCCCGGGAACGGCGACAGCGCCTGATCGATGGCCGGCCACAGGTGCTCGTGGACGCCGCCCTGGCGCGAGATCACGCCGGGCGCGTCGGCGATCGTGCCGGTCGACGACGCCATGTGGCACGAGCCGCAGGTCAGGTGGTGCAGGTCGTTGTTCGCGTGGTCGGCGAAGAACGTCGTCTTCCACTCCTTGAAGGTGCGCTCGAGCTCGACGCCGCGCGGCGTGACCACGTCGTGGCACGAGCCGCACATCTCGGAGTCGTTGCTCGTCGAGTCCATCAGCGGGTCGTAGCTCGATCGATGCGCGGCCGACTTCACCGGATCGCTGACCCCGCCGCGCATCGTCTGATCGTTGGCGAGCACGAGGCCGTTGTTGTGCGTGTCGGTGATCGACTTGACGTTGTGGCAGAAGTAGCAGGTCACGCCCTGCGCCTTGGCCGGCAGCGCGGCGGGATCGAACGTGATGCCGTCGGTCAGGCCGAGCTCGACCGCCATCGGCGCGTGGCACTTGACGCAGAACGTGCCGAGCTGGTTGCTGGTCTCGCGCTGGCCGCGCTTGTTCATCGCGACGAACACCGGGTCGATCGACGCGTAGGCGTGCATCGAGGCGGTCCACTGCTGGACGTGCTTGGGGTGGCACTCCATGCAGGTCGCCGGATCCTGCAGCTCGTCGACGGTCTTGTTGACGCTGTCGTCGTCGCCGCCGCACCCGGCGAACGCGGCCGCGGAGAGGATCAGGA
>DASWOO010000045.1:0-3475 GCA_036404335.1 Kofleriaceae bacterium | reverse complement strand
GCTGGCTCCAACCGTGAAACCGGGGATGATAGGACGGCAGCCGTGACCAAGCTCAAACTCGCGATCTTGCTGTGCGGCGTGCTCGGCCTCGTCGAGCTCGCCGTACCATTCCACGGCGGCTCGATGCTCGGCTACTGGTTCCAGCTCGAGCCGGCCCAGGCGGTGGTGATCACGGCCGCGTTCGCGCTGCCGATCGCGATGATGGCGCTGGCGCTGTCCCGGCCGCCGATGCGGGGCTGGCAGGCCGGCGTCGCGCTCGCCGGCTTCGTGATCGCCGTCATCAAGTTCCGCGTCTGGGAGACCCTCGGCCACCTCGGCAGCGTCACGCTCCACGGCGTGCTGCTGCTCGCCGCCCTGGTCGTCGGCGCCGTGCTGTCGCTGGCCGCGCTGCTGCAGCCCGAAGCGTGACGCTGTTGCGCCTACGCCGTCGCCGCAAAAAACGCAGCGAGGAGCCCGGGGCCCGCAGCGCGTTTTTTATTTCTTGAAGAATTTGTCGAACGCCCGCCGCATGGCACCGCTCTTCTTGTTGGGGCCCTGGTAGCCCTCGTTGGAGTAGGCGATGCGGGCCGACGGGTCGATGCCGTAGGCGATGTACAGCGACAGCAGGTCGTGGACCATCGCCGAGATCCCGGTGGTCCGCAGGTCGTACGACAGGCAGTAGCTGTCGGGCTTGTTGCGGATCATCGCCTTGGCGATGATCATCATGATCATCGGGTCGATCAGCTCGCCGTTGCCGTCGAGGTAGTGCTTGTAGCTGAAGAATCGATCCTCGGGCGCCAGCTCGGGCGCACCCTGGCCCTCGGCCTTGGGCGCGCGCATGTTCTGGATCGTGCGGTACTCGTGCTCGACGTACGCCGCGATCGAGTTGTTCTCGTCGCGCTTCTCGTACTCGACGAACTTGCGGAGCGCGTCGTACAGGTTCTTCGGGTTCGCGTACGCGCCGGAGATCAGGTAGTAGAACACCGCGCCGAGCGAGTAGATGTCGGCCGGGCGGCCGACGCTCTTCATCACGCGGCCGCGCACGTTGATCTCGCTGGTCTCGGCGAACGGCCGGTTGAGCAGGATCTTCTTGCGCGCGCGGTCCGCCGCCGCGATCGAGTACATCTCGTTGCGGTTGAACAGCGAGAACGAGTCGTTCTCGTAGATGTCGATGTAGAAGTCCTCGAAGAACTCGACCTCGGGCGAGCCCTGGGTGCAGTTGACCAGCAGCTCGAACGTGTTGGTCTCCTGCTCGGGGCTCTGGAAGTACAGCGTGCCGGGCACGGCCTGGAACCGGGTCATCGACACGTCGAGATCGGGGTCGTTGACCTTGCCGACGTTGAAGTCGGCGAGCTTGATCTTCATCTGCGAGCCGCGCAGGTTCGGATCGGGCAGCTTGACCAGGATGTTGGCGGGCTTGATGTCGCGGTGGCAGGTGTCGCGCACCAGGTGCGCGAACTCGATCGCGGTCGCGACCGGGATGATGTACTCGAGGACGCGGAAGATCCGCTCGCGCAGCGGGACCGCGAGCAGGTCATCGCGCCGGCGCTTCTGGCGCGCGCCCTTGAGCCGCTCCTCGAGCGACATGTCGAGCAGCTCGAGGATCATGAAGTCGTTCTCGACGCGGTCGCGGATCATCGGCGGGATGAACCCGGCGCTGTCGGCCTCGCCCGAGCCGAGCAGCTCGACGATGTTGGGGTGACCCTGGACGCGCTCCAGGATCTCCTTCTCCATCTGGAACCGCATCTGATCTTCGCCGCTGACGCCGCGCTGCAGCGCCTTGATCGCGACCGGCCGGCGCAGCGTGGTCTTGGACTCGACCCAGCGCTCCTCGCCGAGGTAGCACTTGGCGAACCGGCCCGAGCCCAGCTCGATCGGCAGGCCGGTCTCGTCGACGACGAACGCGTAGATCCGGCTGCGCGACACGTACGGCGTCGGCTGCTGCGCGATCACGCCCGAGACCTGCGACATCGGCGGGCCGGGCAGGCCGCCGGTCATCGTCAGGTTGCCCATGCCGCTGTGGCCACCGGCCATGCCGGACATCGGGTTCTGCGGCTGCATCATCTGCTGCGGCGGCGGGGGCGGCGGCAGCGGCACGCTCGGGCTCGAGTGGTTGGCGTACTGCTGCTGCGGCGGGGGCTGCTGCTGGATGTGCGACAGCGACGGCGACGGCGACGCGAACTGCTGGTTGTGCGGCTGCTGCTGCTGCGGTGGCGGCTGCTGCTGCTGCTGCCCGTGCTGGCCACCGGGGGACCGCTGGTTATTCGGGACCTGCTGGTTGATCGACGTCGGATCGCCCTCGAACTCGGCGTATTCGTCGTTCATCGAAGGGCCGTGCTGCTGGCTGCGCGGTCCCCCGGGGGGCGGTGAAGATGTCGACATGCGGGAGACTTAGCCTCGACGGGTCCTGGGCGCCGAAGGGATCGGCGGCCGGCCCCGAGTGTAGACGAAATACGCGTCGGATCCTGGGCCAAAGTCGAACAGGATCGGGTCCATGCAGTCGTCGGCGCTCACTCCGACCAGCTCGGCGCCGATCGGGAACACGGTCTGGCCCAGGCCGGGCGTCCCGGTCGCGACGCGGATATGGCCGATCTCCTGCGCGCGCGGCGTGACGAGGGCGATGTCCGAGGCGTGATCGAGCTGCACGGCGGGCGAGGGGCGTCCGCCGAGGTGCGAGACGAAGCACGTCAGCCCTTTGAGGTGCAGGACGCGCCCGGTGGGCCCGGACAGGAACGTGACTCGCACCTTACTATGCCCGCTGCCCAGGTCGACGACATTGTTCGTGGTCCACTGGAAGTGCACGCGGCGGTCGCCGACCTGCGTGGGCTGGTCGCTGAGCGGCAATCCGCGCGGCATGCCCTGGGTCGACTGGCTCGTCGACATCCACGGCTGGACTGTCGGCGGCGGGGTCCACGACTTGAGCGGACCGGCCGGCGCCTGCGGCTGCGGCGGGGCGCCCGGCTGCGGCGGCTCGGGCTGCGGCACCGGCGCGGGCGCCCGGCTGCCGCCGTGCATGTCCTGTGGCTGGGCGCGCGGGTACTGCATCGGCGGCTGGTGTGGCTGCGGCGGCGGGGTCGGCTGCTGGTGCGGCTGCGGCTGCGCGCGCTGCGGTTGCGGCGGCGGCGGCTGGCGCGCGAAGTCGTGATGCTGCTGCGGCTGGGCGCGCGGGTACTCGAGCGGAGGCGGTGGTTGCTGCGGCGGCGGCGATGGTTGCGGCGACGGCTGCTGCGGCGGCTGCTGCGGCGCGACCTGCGGCGCCGGCGGCAGCTTGGGCTGCTCCTCGGTCCCCGGCTCGGCCGACGCCAGATCCTGCGCGAAGTCCTCGACCTTGGTCAGCCGCTTCTTCGGATCGAATGCCAGCGCGATCGACAGCAGCTTGATCACCGAGCCCGGCACGCCGAGCGGGCGCAGCGCCTCGTCGACCAGCTGATCGGCGTGGCGCCGCTTCTTGTAGCCGGCGTACACGTCCTCGTCGGCGAAGATCGCCCGGCCCGAC
>DASWOO010000044.1:0-10189 GCA_036404335.1 Kofleriaceae bacterium | reverse complement strand
TCGATCCTGCCGAGCAACGTCGCCTCGCGCCGCGTGTTCGAGAAACTCGGACACACCCTCGACGACACCGCCGCCGGTCGCGCCTACGCCGACGACCCGGGCGATCTCGTCACGGTGGTCGACCGCGCGACGTTCGAATGCGCGCATGCGGCACACCTCGCCGAGATTCACCTGGGGCTCCGCGACCGTTAGCTGGACTTAGCGAACGAGCGCCGCTGGCACGAGACCTGCTCATGTTTCGAGCCGATGCCGCTCGGATCGCTCGCCGTGGACGATGCCGAGGTCGCATGCTAAACGTGCGGTCCGGTAACGTCGCGGTGCCGTCCGGCGAGCTTGCCGTCGGCTCCGGCCCGGTCGGCGCGGCGCTCGCCGGCGAGATCGACGCGGTCGGCATCGTCATCCCGGCGCACGACGAGGCCGAGCTGCTGCCGGCCAGCCTCGCCGCGCTCGACGTCGCGATGCACCACCTGCCGCCGCACGTGCGCCGGCTCGCCGTCGTCGTCCTCGACGCGTGCAGCGACGCCAGCCCGCGGATCGCCGCCAGCTGGTGCGACGGCGCGCCCGAGTGGACGGTCGTCACGATCAGCGCGCGCAACGTCGGCCAGGCCCGCGCCGCCGGCATGCAGCACCTGCTGCACGCGTTCGCCGGCATCGGGCTGTCGCGGGTCTGGCTCGCGACGACCGACGCCGACTCGACGGTCCGCCCCAGCTGGCTCACCGAGCAGCTGCGCCTGGCCGCGTCCGGCGCCGACTCGGTCGCCGGCACCATCGAGCTCGACGACTGGCGCGAGTACCCGTCCGGGTTCGGCGATCAGTTCCGCCAGTTCTACGCCGAGCAAGGCTCGCCCGACGATCACGGCCACGTCCACGGCGCCAACCTCGGCGTCCGCGCCGACGCGTACCTGGCCGTCGGCGGGTTTCGCCCGCTCGCCACCGGCGAGGACCTCGCGCTGTGGCGCGCGCTCCGCACCGCGTCGCGCCCGCAGATCTCGTCGCGCCACATCCCGGTCACGACCAGCGCGCGCCGCGCGACCCGCGTGCCGGCGGGCCTGGGCGGGTTCCTCTCCATCCTCGCGCGCCCCTGATCGCGCGCGGGCCGAAGTTTTGCCAGCGCGCGAATGATGCGTGTATGGTCGCGGCTGCCGTGGCCGAATCCAGCGACGAGACCCAGCCAACCAAGCCGGGCGGCGTCGGGCGCGGGGTGCTCTACCTCGCGCTCGGCAACCTCTACTTCATCTTCGCCGGCATCGCGATCCAGTTCGGTCTGCCGGCCGTGCTGCCGCGCGCGACGTTCGGCGGCTACACGCTGGTCAACTCGATCGCGTCGCTGTTCAACAACGTGTTCGTGACCGGCACCCAGCAGGCGGTGTCGAAGTTCGTCGCCGCGGAGCCGGACAAGGCGCGCGCGGTCGAGCACGCCGGGCTGCGCATGCAGCTGCGGCTCGGCGTCGGCGTCGCGCTCGCGTTCGTCGCCGCGTCGCCGCTGATCGCGTACGTCCTGCACGACCCCGACAAGACCGCGCCGCTGATGCTCGCGGGCCTGATCATCGGCGGCTACGCGTTCTACGCGGTGTTCGTCGGCGTCGCCAACGGCCTGCACATGTTCGGCAAGCAGGCCGCGCTGACCGTCGTGTTCGCCACGATCCGCGCCGCCGCGCTGATCGGCATGGCGATCCTGGGCGCCGGTGTCGCCGGCGTGATCGGCGGCTGGGTCGCGGCGGTCGCGGTGATCCTGGTGCTGGCGATCGCGTGGATCGGCCTGCCCGGCCGGATCGCCGCCGGCGACCGGCTCGCGGTGTCGCCGATGATCAAGTTCTTCGTCGGCGTCGCGCTGTACCTGGTGCTGTTCAACGCGCTGATGTTCGTCGACACCGTGCTGCTCAAGCGGCTGATGGCCGAGTACTTCCAGGCCCACCTGCCCGAGCTCGGCGGCGGCGTCACGCAGGCCCTGCCGTGGGCCGTCGGCTCGACCGGCTACCGGGTCGACGTCAGCGCGCTCGCCGACGTCCAGGTCGCGTACTACGCCGCGGTCCAGAACCTGGCGCGGCTGTCGTACCAGATCGTGCTCGCGGCGACGTTCGTCGCGTTCCCGCTGGTGTCGCGCTCGACGTTCACCAACGACCGCGATCGCACCAAGCTCTACGTCGGCACGACCGCGCGCTACACGCTGATCGCCGGCGCCGCGATCGGCGTGGTGATGGCCGCCAACCCGGCCGACGTGCTCGGCTTCATGTACGCGTCCGACTTCGTCGAGCACGGCGCCGCCGCGCTGCCGATGCTGGCGATCGGCAACGTCGCGTTCTCGATCATCGCGATCGCCGGCACGATCTTCAACGGCGCCGGCCGCGCCCGGGTCGCGATCGTGCTCGCCGCGATCACCCTGGCGATCGCCACCATCGGCAACTACTTCGCGATCCCGCTCGCCGCCGGCACCGGCCACGTGCTCGAGGTCGCCGCCACGGTCACCGGCGGCACGATGGTGCTCGGCGCGATCGTCAGCGGCGCGCTGCTGTACCGCCAGTTCGGCGCGTCGCTGTCGCTGGTCTCGGTGCTGCGGGTCGCGCTCGCCGCCGGCGCGGCGATCGGCGTCGGCCACGTGCTGCCGCTGCACGGCAAGCTCATGACCCTGGTCGAGGCGGCCGCCGTGATCGCGACCTACGTCGTCGTGCTGGTCGCGACCCGCGAGCTCGGCGCCCGCGACCTCGCGGCGATCAAGACGCTGCGCCGCAAGCGCTAGCCGAGCTCGCGCAGCGCGACCGCCAGCAGCGCGCGGGTCTCGGCGATCGCGGCGACCCACGGCGCGCCGGTGCTGCCGATCGCGCGCAGCTCGTTGCGCAGCTCCTGGTCGTCCGGGTCGGTCGCGCGCAGCGAGCGATGGATCATCCGCTGGTGCTCGGAGCCCAGCGCCTGCAGCGCCTGCAGGTGCGCCTCGAGCAGATCCCGCAGCTCTTCGGTCGGCGCCTTCATCGATCGAGCTCCGCCATCACGTCGTCGAGCGCGCCGTCGCCCGCGACCAGCTCGCGCAGCGCGACGAACAGCAGCGCCCGGGTCTCGGACATCGCGCGAACCCACGGCGCCCGCGCGCTGCCGATCGCGCGCAGCTCGCTGCGCAGCTCGGTGCAGATGCCGTCGATCGCCTGCAGGCTGGTGCGCAGCATCCGCTGGTGCTCGTCGTGCAATGCCCGCAGCGCCTGCAAGTTGGCCTCGAGCAGGTCCTGGAGCTCGAGCGGGTCGACCCGGGTCTTGTTCGACCGCGCCATCGCCGGCGCGATCGGCAGCCGCGGGTGCGGCGAGCAGGAGCCGATTTGCGAGTTCGTCATGCACCTAATCTAAGGCCCTACCCGGACAACCCTTGTCATCCCGATTTGACGCGTATATGCTCGATTTTACAGTGTATCGGCGGGGCGATCTCAATCACATTTCGCGGGCGCTGCGGGTGCTGGACGAGCTGCGCGGGTTCCGCCGCGGCCGGCGCCTGGCCGAGCTCGCCAAGGCCCTGGACGCCAGCGAGCGAACCATTCGCCGGGACCTGGCCGACCTGCGCACCGCAGGGTTCGAGATCGAGAGCGTCACGCTCGAGGGCCGGGCCGGCGCCCGGCTGGTCGAGAAGACCTACTCGAACATCGCGATCACCCGCCGCGAGCGCTACACCCTGCTCGCGATCGCCAGCCTGTTCGACGTGCTGCGCGGCACGCCGCTGTGGGAGGACGTGTCGAGCCTGCAGCGCAAGCTCGAGCAGCGGATGTCGCCCGAGGAGCGGGCCGAGCACGCGTCGCTCGGGGATCGCTTCGCCTACGTGCCCGACGGCGGCACCAAGGCCTACGAGGGCAAGGAGGACATCCTCGACGCGCTGATGACCGGCGTCCTGTCGCGCCGGGTCGTGCGCTACGCGTACAGCGATGCCCGCGGCCGCGGCCGCGACGGGTTCTTCGCGCCGTTCACGATGATCCTGTACAAGCACGGCCTGTACGTCGTCGGCTGCCGGCTGCGCGAGCCGGCCGAGGGCAAGACGATCGAGCCGGGCGCGACGATCGCGGTCTACGCTGTCGAACGGTTCACCGACGTCGAGCCGCTGCGCAACGCGCCGTTCGTGGTCCCGCCCGGGTTCCGGATCACCGAGATCCTGAACGGCGCGTTCGGCATCCACGTGATGACCACGGTCGCGCCGCATCGCGTCGTCATCGAGTTCAGCGCCGAGAAGGCCGCGTTCGTCCGCGCCCGGGTGTGGCACCCGTCGCAGACCTTCGAGGAGCTGCCCGACCGCCGGATCCGGCTCGGCTTCACGTGCGCCAACCTGACGCCGGTGGTGTCGTGGGTGCTCGAGTGGGGGCCGCACGCGCGGGCGATCGAGCCGCCCGCGCTGGTCGCCGAGATCGTCGCGGAGCTCGAGGCGGCTCGCCGGGCGTACGGCTAGACTTACCCGGGAGATGCCGAGCCCACCGCCGAACCCGCCGCGCAGCTACCACGCCGTGCGCTGGTTCCTCAGCGTCGTGATCCTGCGCCGGCTCAAGCAGCTGACCGGCACGAGCCTGTTCGCCAACGAGCTCGACACGCGCGCCTGGATGGCCTGGCCGGACGACCTGCGCTTCGACGAGGGCGGCGAGGTCTGGTTCGATTACCTCGCCGACACCGGCGATGACTCGCGGGTGATGGAGGCGCTCGGCCGCCAGCTGTTCCAGCCGTTCACGACCGAGGCCGGCGACGTGCTGCCGCGCGGCGACTTCGTGGTGTTCGGCGGCGACACCGCGTACGTGGTCGCGGATCAGACGACGATCTGGCAGCGGGTGGTCGCGCCGTTCGGCCGCGCGCTGGCGGCGGTCGCGCCCACGCCCGACAAGCTGCGCGCGATCGTCGGCGTACCCGGCAACCACGACTACTACGACAACCTCGCCGGCTTCAATCGCATGTTCCGCAAGCGGCCGCCGGCGGACCTCGAGGCGCCGAGCTCGGACCGGCCGACCGCGCGCGAGCCGCTGCCGCTCGCCGGGTTCCACCGCATCCAGGACGCGTCGTTCTTGCGGATGCGCCTGCCGGGAGACTGGCAGCTGTGGGGCGCGGACTTCTGGAACCAGCCGGTCGACGATCGCCAGCAGGCCTACTTCCGGCCCGATGGCGCGCCGCCGCCGAAGAACCTGATCCTGTGCACGCCGACGCCGCCGATCGTGCTCGGCGGTTATCTCGCGAGCGACACCGACCGCGAGTCGTACCGGCGACTGCTCGGCCCCGGCTTCGATGTCGCGCAGCGGTTCGCCGGCGACAACCCCGCGGATCAGCGGCTGGTGATGCTGTCGGGCGACACCCACCACTACGAGCGCTACCAGGGCGATCGCACGGTGTGCGTCGTCAGCGGCGGCGGCGGCGCGTTCATCCATCCGACCGAGCACGACGCCGGCAGCTATGCCTCGGCGGTCCGGTATCCGGACCGCGAGACCTCGCGCGCGCGGGTCGCGTCGGCGCTGGCCTGGGGCTTGCCGACGATGATCCGCGCCGGCCTCCTGTGGCTGGTCGGCGGCCTGCTCGGCGCGCTGACGGTCGACACCTTGCCGACGCCGTTCGTCGCGCTGGCCGGGCCGGCGCTGATCCTGTGGGGCCTGGTCGCGGCCGGCGGGCTCGTCGCGTACGCCGCGCACCGGATCACCGACTGGGTCCGGACCCAGCGGCTGCGCTCGGCGCCGTGGCAGCTGCGGCCGCCGGACCGCACGCCGGACCCGGCGTACCTCGCGCTGCGCGACACCGCGATCGGCCGCAAGCTGTCCGAGCTCGGCGTGCTCGACGACGCCGGGATGATCCTGCAGATCGCCGCCGGGATCAGCCCGGCCGTGCTGCCGTACCTGCTGCGCGGCCTGTGGCTGCCGGGCGTGACCGCCGGCAGCGTGGTCTTCGTCGGCACGGCGGCCGTGATGATCGGCGGCCTGGCGTTCCTCGGCGCCAGCGTCGGCGCCGAGTACCTGGGCTGGGCGCGCAAGGTCCTGCTCGGCGCGCTCGGCGCGGCGCACGGCGCGATCCAGCTCGCGCTGCCGATCGCGGCGATGACCGCGGTGTCGGCGGGCTGGTACCTCGATGGCGCGGTCGTGCTCGCCGGCTGGGCCGGGTTCGCGCTCGCCGGCCGCGCGCTGTACCACCGCGGCGCGGCGGCCGCGGTCGCGCTGCTCGGGCTGTGGCTCGCGCAGGGCGCGGCGCTGCCGTACCTGGTGTGGCACCACGGCGGCACGGCGGCGCTGATCGGGATCGCGAGCGGCATGGCAAGCTGGCGCGCGATCCTCGGCGGCGCGGTGATCGGCGCGCTGGTCGCGCCGCTGCAGTTCGCCTGGTACCTGCTCGTCGCCGGCAGCTTCGAAGCGCACAACAACGAGATCGGCAGCGCCCTGCGCTCGACCCAGCACAAGCAGTGGATCCGGTTCCAGGTCACGTCGGCGCGGGTCACCGGTTACGTGATCGCGATCGATGATCCGGCGGCGCTGGCCGGCGGCTCCGTGGTGCCGCGGGTCATCGACCGCTTCAGCCTCAACGCGGGCTGACCGGCGCCGGGCGGGCACCGAAGTAATCGGCGATCGCGCGGACCAGCTCGGGCGCCGCGCGCGCCGCGCTACCCTTGCTGCCGCGCTGCAGCTGCAGGCCGAGCGTGATCGGCACGGTGCCGTGGCCGGTGACCACGCCGAACGCGATCACGAACAAGCTGTCGTCGGGCGGCGCCTTGCCGCAGGTGAGCTGCGCGGCCTTGACGTGGTGATCGTTCCACGCCTGGCACGCCGCCGGCTTGCGGGCGAGGTCGGCGAGCGAGTCGATCGTCCCGGTCTTGGCGCCGTAGACCACGATCCGCGGATCGTCGAGCAGGTCGCCGATCAGCGCGTGGGCGGTGCCGGCGCTGGCGACGACCGCGCACAGCCCGCCGTCGGCGCCGAGCACGCTGCTGGCGTGGCCCGGCGCGCGGCCGCACGCCCAGCTCGGGGTCGTGCCGACGCTCGGCGCGGGGAACCACGACGCGGCCAGCCGCGGCGCGCCGGGCGAGGCGTCGTAGACCACGCGGCCGAACGCGTCGGTCAGCTGGGCGAGCGAGCCGACGGCGTGGACGCCCGAGCCGCGCAGCAGCTGGAAGTAGCTGCGGATCGGCACCCGGGTCTGCCCCGGCCGGTCGTCGGCGTACAGATCGAGCCGGTCGGGGCCGAGCGCGACGAGGTAGCGCAGGTCGCGGCCGGGCGCGGTGATCGGCAAGCCGCGCGCGGCGCACACGTCGCCGCGCTCCGCCGCGGCCTCGCACCGCCCGCGGTCGCCGAGCGTGCACAGCGGCCGGCCGAGCAGCGCCTCGACCCGCGACCACATCGGCGCGCGGCGCAGGCCATCGAGGCTGAGGCCGTGGCCATCGAGCACCGGGCCGGCGGCGTCGGTGATCTGCAGCGGCGCGGTCGTCGGCCACGCCGCGAGGTCGCTGGCGGCGATCTGGTCGAACGTCACCGCCTGGCCGAGCACGGTGAACGACTCGGCGGGCATGCCGAGGCCGATCAGGCCGAGCGCGGCCTGGTACCAGTTGAGCGAGCGCGCCAGGTAATCGTGCAGGTCGGCGGTGCTCGGCGCGTCGGCCAGCGTGGTCGGCGGGCAGTGACCGAGCATCGGGTCGACGGCGACGCCGCGGTGCGGCTTGCAGCCGGTGCCGTGGCCGTCGGCGGTGAGCGTCGCCGCGGCGAGCTTCGGCGAGGTCTGCTCGGCGGCGCGGGCGATGATCGGCTTGAACGTCGAGCCGACGGCGATCGGCAGGTTCCAGTCGGCGCGCTCGGCGTCCGACTCGCCGCGCGCCTCGCGCAGGGCGATCAGCGCGGCCTCGGCGGCGGCGTCGGCCGGGGCGTAGGCGAGCGGACCGCGGCCCGGGCTGACGCTGCCCTGGGCGAGTAGCTCGCCGGTGTCGCCGCGCAGCGCGACGTAGCCGACGTGGACCGGCGTGACGTCGCGGCCGGTATGCGGCGGAGGGTCGGCGAGGATCGCCTCGGCGATCGCGTGCAGCCGCGCCGACAGCTCGGGCTGCAGCGCGACCCGGCACTCGACCACGCCGTCGAGCGGGCTCGGCGAGCAGATCCGATCGGCCAAGGCCGGCGCTGGCGCCAGGGTGCCGCATGACGCGGGGGGCGCCGGGCGGCGCCGGGCCGCGTGGATCCAGCCGTCGAGGCCGAGCGAGCGGTCGACGTCGAACGGGTTGACCCAGCCGAGCTCGGGCAAGGCGGCGCCGTAGGGATAGCCGCGGCGCGCCCGGTCGCCGATCGCGCTGGTGTCGTCGGCGAGCAGCGGATCGACGACCGCGGCGCCGTCGGGCCACGCCCGCGGCGGGCGGAACAGCGCGACCCGGCGGCGATCGGCGGTGCCGGCGCTGATCAGGGTCAGCCGGTCGAGCACGACGTCGGGGCCGTGGATCAGCCGGCGCCATACCGGGGTCGGGCCGGCCTCGGCGACGAACAGCTCGGCGTCGCCGTGCAGCACCACGCCGCGCGGCGAGGCGCGCAGCGCGAGCTCGACGTGAGGCGCGATCGCGACGGCGCTGGCCGGCGTCGCGCCCGGCCCGGCGGCCGCCAGCTCGAGCGCCGGCGCGCCCGGCCGCAGCCGGACGACGACCTGGCCGGCGACCAGCTCGCCGAGGTCGGTCGCGGCCGCACCCATCGCCTCGCTGACCACGCGGATCCGCGGCCCGCGCGCCCCGCGCGCCGGTGCCCGCAGCCCCGCGATCAGCTCCTCGGACAGCGAGACCTTGCACGCGCCGCGCAGGCCGGCCGGCGCGCGCTCCACCCGCAGCTGGATCGTGGGCACGCCGGCGCGCAGGGTCGCGACGCACGCCGCCCCGTCGCGCTGCAGGCTCCACCCGCCCGCGCGCGGCCGGCAGTCGTCGAGCCCGGCGAGCAGCAGCGCGCGATCCCGCGCATAGCCGGCGCGCAGCTCGCGATCGAACCGGGCGGTGGCGTCGTCGACCGGCGCGCCGGCCACGCTCGCCGGCACGACGTCGTTCAGCGTCCCGCCGGCCGCGCTCGGCCACGGGCACGCGATCGTGCCCGCGTAGCGCAGCGCCGCGTCGATCCGATCGTCCTGGGTCGCGACCCGGCCCAGCGCGCACGCGCCGGCCCGCGCCACCACGATCACCCCGGCGACGGCCGCGACCGCGAGCGCGGCCAGCACGACCGTCCGCGCCCGGCGCAGCCGGCCCGTCGCCCGCACCCGCTCGTCGTCGCGATCGCCGGCCGGCGCGTCGCCGCACGCGAAGCACCAGATCGCGCCGACGACGAACAGCCAGATGTCGGCCGGGCTATCGATGCCCAGGCCCGGCCAGCTGATCCCGGTCAGCGGCAGCACGCCGAGCGCCGCCAGCGGCTGGTACACCGCGAGCCCGCCGACCACGGCGGTGACCAGCCAGCGCGCCCGGTGCGCGCGGCTGGCGTGGCGCAGGCGCAGGCTCGCGGTCGCGCCGCCGCCGACCGCGAGGATCAGCAGCAGGCCGACGGTCTGGATCAGGCCGCCGATGCCGGTCTCGCGGGCGATCAGCACCGGCAGGTAATCGTTGTCGATCGAGCGCGAGACCCCGAGGTCGCGGACCCGGGCGCCGAAGTAGCCCTCGCCGGCCCAGCGGTCCGCGGTGCGCGGCAGCGACGCCTCGCGCCACGCCGACGCGTTGGCCACGAACGCGTGCTCGTCGCGCAGCACCGCGTAACCGGGATCGAGCACCGCCGCGACCCGCCGCGCGCCGACGGTGTCGCCCGCGGTCGCCCGCGCGACCACCGCGTCGCGGCCGATCCACACCGCGAGCGCCGCGACCGCCGCGAGCAACCACGGCAGCCAGCCCCGGCGATGCGATCGCGCGATCAGCGCGGCCGCCGCGAACAGCCCGGCGACCACCAGCGGCGCGTTGACCACGAACGCGGCGCCGTCGGTGATCAGCGCGTGCTCGCGCGCGCCCAGCGCGCACGCCGCCACCCCGGCCGCGATCGCGATGCCCGCCGCGCCGTGCACGGTCAGGAGGCGCGCGTGCTCGCGCTCGAGCAGACCGATCCGCGCGGCGTGCGAGGCATCGTACGCCGCGTCGTGCCCGGCGACCAGCATCGCCAGGGTCAGGCCCAGCCCCGCGATCGCCACCGTCACGCCCGCGTCGTAGCGCGCCAGCGCCAGCGCCGCCGCGCCGAGCAGCGCCACGCCCGCGAGCCGCGCGGCGATCGACGTC
>DASWOO010000043.1:0-3825 GCA_036404335.1 Kofleriaceae bacterium | reverse complement strand
AGGCGGTTGGTCGCCGGATCGTAGCGCTCGGCGTTGACCACCGCGACATCGGCCGGCGCGCCCTCGACGGTGCTCGGCGCGGTGCCGTTGAGCAGGAGCGCGCTGCCCAGGAACGACAGGCCGACGCCGCCGTTGCGGGCGAGCGGCACGAGCGGCTGGTCGCTGGCGTCGAGCGCCTGGGCGTCGGCGAACTTGGCGGTGCGCGAGAAGAACAGGTGCGGCGACGGCGCCTCGACGCTGGCCGACACGCCCAACCCGCAGGTCCGGCCGTAGGCGACCGGGCTCTGGCCGACGAAGCCGGTCATGTGGATCACCAGGTCGTCGCCGAACGGCACGCCGGTCAGCTCGACCTCGGCGCCGTGGTTGAACGTCTGGCTGACCAGATCGCGATCGTTGCCGGCGTGGGCGACGGTCAGCGTGATGTCGTCGAGGCCGGCCGCGGTCGCGTCGGCGTCGCCGCTCGGCAAGTCGATCACCGGCGCGACGACGCGGTCGGTGCCGCACGCCGCGAGCGCGAGCGCGAAGATCATCCGCCGCACTACGGCACCTTGAACGGCGGCCGGGCGACCCAGGTCGACGGCCCGTTGCTGTTCGCGACCGCGGCGGTCACCGGGATCGCGATCGCCGCGACGACCAGCGCGGCGCCGGCGACCCACGCCCAGCGCGACTCGTACCAGTGCGGGCGATCGGTCGGCGCGAGCAGCTCGCTGACCGCGGCGGCCAGCGTGGTCAGATCGCCGGTGATCGCGACGCTGCGGCGATCGCGCTCGCGGCCGTCGGCGCCGACCAGCCGCGCGGTGCCGACCCCGCTGCGGATCTCGACGGCGACGAACGCCTTGGCGCCGGCCGTGCGGGCCTGGATCAGGATGTCGTCGTCGGTCGGCGGCGCCAGCACCGTGTTGCGGGCGACGACCAGCTGGTCGCCCGACAGCTCGACCCGCGTGCCCCACGGCGCGCGATCGGCGCAGGTGACGTGGACCCAGTGCGAGCCGACCAGCGGCTGGGCGCTGCCGACCGCGCTGGCCGCGGCGCCGTCGATCAGCGTGGTGCACGCCGGCGGCGCGTCGACGGCGAGCGTGGCGTGCCTGCGGTCGGCCAGCGCCTGGTGGACGCGGTCGAGCTCGGTCTGGGCGCGCGGCGGGAACCGCGCCGGGTCGAGCACGCGGACCGGGTCGATCGTCACCGCGGTGATCAGCTCGTCCCAGTAGGCGTTGGTGTCGCCGAGCTGGATCTTGACCAGGCCGCGATACAGGAACAGATCGGCGAGCTGGGCCTGGGACAGCCCGGCGGCGCCGGTCCGGTCGGCCAGCTCGCGGGCCTCGTCGAGGGTCGTCCAGGCGTCCTCGAACCGCAGCGCGTCGTAGGCCTCGATGCCGCGCCGGAGGGTCGCGGCGGTGGCGGGCAGCGCGTTGGCCGCCGGCGACCGGTCGATGACCGCCGCCCCGGCGTCGCGGGCGACCCGCTCGATCGGCCCGACCTTGGCCCCGGGCGCCCAGACCACGACCACGTCCGCCGCGGGCGCGGCCGACGCCGGCAGCGCGAGGGCTGCCACCAGGGCCAGGGCGACGGAGCGTTTCAACACGTGCAGGGAGTTTCAGTCGAGGAGGACCATCGGTCAACCTCAGCTATAGTCTACGCATGGCCCGCGCGCTCGGCCGGTACGAGCTTCTTCGACCCCTCGCCCGTGGCGGGATGGCGGAGGTGTACCTGGCGCGCCGCCGGGCCGGCGGGATCGAGAAGTGGCTGGTGGTCAAGCGGATGCGGCCCGAGACCGCCAGCGACCCGCGGTTCCTCGATCTGTTCGTGCGCGAGGCCCGGCTGTCGATGAGCCTGGTCCACCAGAACATCGTGCCGGTGTTCGATTTCGGCCGGATCGACGATCAGGTGTTCCTCGCGATGGAGCGGGTCGAGGGCAAGGACCTCGGCTCGAGCCTGGCGCGCGGCGCGGCCCACCGCATGCCGCCGATGCTGGCCGCGTTCATCGCCGCCGAGTGCTGCCAGGCGCTGGACTACGCCCACCAGCGCAAGAGCCCCGACGGCACGGCGCTGGGCATCGTCCACCGCGACGTCACGCCGCGCAACGTGCTGCTGTCGTGGTCGGGCGAGGTCAAGCTGACCGACTTCGGCATCGCCGCGCTCGCCGGCGATGCGACCTCGCGGCTGCTCGGCACGCCGCACTACATGGCGCCCGAGCAGGCCCGGAGCGAGCCGATCGATCCGCGCGCGGATCTCTACGCGATCGGCCTGGTGCTGCGCGAGGCGGCGACCGGCGTGCGGCCGCGGCCGGGCGTGGATCGCGAGACCGTGCTCGACGCCGCGCGGCGCGGCGAGCTGGTGCCGTGGCCCGATGCGGCGCTGCCGATCGCCGGGACGCTGGCGCTCGGCACCGGCGATCACGGCGACCCGGAGCCGGCGCTGCCCCGGGGCCTGCGCGAGATCATCGACCGGGCGACCGCGCCGGCGCCGGGGGACCGCTACCCCGACGCGCGGTCGATGCTCGAGGCGCTGGACAGCTTCATCGTCGAGGAGCGCGCCGCGCGCAAGGGCGAATCCCCCGCGCGCCAGCTCGCCGCCTGGCTCGCGATCGTCTGGGAGGGCGCGCGCGACGAGCTCGAGGCCGACGCCAGCATCGGCGGCAACCACCTGGTCAGCTTCCTCGACGACGGCGCGCTCGACGTGGTCGGCACCGGCACCGTCCGCTCGCTGATCGCCACCGCCGCCGACTCCCAGCCGGTGCGCTCGCCGATCGCGCCCGGCGCCGTCGACCTCCCCGCCCTGCGCTCCGCCGCCGACGCGTCGCTGCGCCCCGGCCGCGTGTCGTCGAGCCACGTCGTGGTCGCCTCCGGCTCGTTCGAGGCCCTGGGCGAGACCCGCGAGCGCAAGGTGCTGCCGGAGCCCGCGCCGCTCCCTGCTCCGGCCAGCGCCCCGGCCCGTCCCCGCCGGTCGCTCGGCGTCTGGTTCGGCGTCGCGCTCGCCGGCGGCGCCGCCGCCGCGGCGGTGTTCCTGATCGCCGGCCGGCTCGGCGCCCCGCCTGCCCCGGCGCCCGCCGCGCCGATCGCGATCGCGCCGTCCCCCGGCCCGGCCCCCGTGTCACCACCGGTCCTCGTTCCACCCCCCTTGCCGGTCCCCGATCCGGCGCCGCTCGAGACCGGCTCGGCCAGTAAGCCCGCCCCGGCCCGGCCTCGTCCGCATTCCGGACATCCCACCCCCGCGGTCCCGCCGGTCAGCCACCCGACCCCGCCGCCGCCCACCCCGATCAGCGAGCCTTCGCTTGCGAAGCCGGGGTGCAAGGTCCGCATCAACTTCACGCCGTGGGCCTACTACACCGCCGACGGCGACAGCGCCCGCCACGAGACGCCCAGCACCGTCGAGCTGGCGCCGGGCAAGCACAAGCTCCACGTCTGGAACCCCGAGCTCCACGTCGAGCGCGACATCACGCTCACCGTCCCCGCCGACCGCGACTCGATGAACTACAGCGAGCCGCTGCAGCCGTCGCTCCTGCCGTGACCGGCCGCGCCGCGGCTCACGGCATCTGATAGACCGCGATGATCGGCTCGAACCAGTCGATCGCCACGGCGATCCGCTTGCTGTGATCGGCGGCGATCGCCCACGGCACCGGGTCGTCCTCGAAGTTGTAGCCGCCTGCCTTCTTCTCGATCGACCACGACAGGCCGCCACCCCCGGCGCTGCGCTGCTCGATCCGCATCGCCCGGCCGATGGCGTTCATCTCGAACGTGGTCACGGTGCTGCCGCCGGAGTCGAAGACCAGGCCGCTCGCCGTCTCGTTGTTGTCGTTGCGCGTCGGCTGGTACCAGCTCGTGCCGC
>DASWOO010000042.1:0-3844 GCA_036404335.1 Kofleriaceae bacterium | reverse complement strand
TAGCGGACCTTGCCCTTCTGCAGCGACACGCTGAAGTGGTTGGTCCAGAAGTCGGTCATGACCTCGAGCAGCGCGCGCTCGCTGGCGACGTGGCGCGCGATCGCGGTCATCTGGGTCTCGAGCACCAGCGCACGCTTGGCCATGTTCTTGGCCTTCTTGCCCGCGGCCGGCGCTGCTGCATCGGGCATTCCGTCGGCCGTTCCGTCCGCCGTCACATCGCTCGCGCCGTCGGGCATCGCCTCGGCCTGGACCGCGTCCTCGAGATCGGCGGGCAGCGCCAGCGCGCCGACGAACGGCGCCAGGGCCGCGTCGCCGACCGGGTCGGCGATCGCCTTGGGCCGCAGCTGGGCCTCGAGCCAGCCGGCGAGCCCGGTCCGGGCGACCTGCGCCGGCTGGCCAGGCCGGGGCCCGAACGTCAGCCGGGCGAGCAGGTGGGCGGCGTCGGCGGGAGTCGCGCCGCCGTCGAGCGGCGTCTTCGTCGCTGGCATCGTCACGCAGAGACCCGGCAAGCCCCGGCAGGTTAAACTCCGCACCATGCCCGCGATCCGATCCTCGATCCTCGCCCTCGTCGTCGCGCTCGCGCTCGCGCTCGCGTTCGTGCTGGGGGCGCCGGGCAGCGCGAGCGCACAGGCGCCCGGCTTCAAGCGCACCGAGCTGGCGCGCCATGACCTCGCCGCCGCCGGCCGCGAGGCGGTGATCGCGCGCGGCGAGTTCGCGGCCGGCGCCGCGCCGCCCCGCCACACCCACCCGGGCGACGAGCTCGGCTACGTGCTCGCGGGCGAGCTCACCGTCGAGATCGACGGCGCGCCGCCGGTCAAGCTCGTGGCCGGCGACACGTTCTTCGTGCCGGCCGGCGCGATCCACACCGCGCGCAACACGGGGAAGCTGCCGGCGGTCGCGATCTCGACCTACATCGTCGAGAAGGGCAAGCCGCTCGCGACGCCGGTCAAGTAACGCGTGGCCTCGCAGCTCGAGGGCGTGCGCGCGGTGTTCGCGGGAACGGTGTCGGCGCTGATCGCGCCGCGCCGGTTGTTTCCGATCGCGCTGGTGATCGTGCCGCTGCTCGTGCTGCAGCTGCGCCTGAGCTACGACGTCCTGGCGCTGCCGGTCGGCGCGCTGATGTGCGTCGTGTTCCTGCTCGCGGCGCCGACCTCGTGGCGCTACCTGTTTCCGTTCCACGCCCGCCGGCTGCCGCGCGCGCTCGGCGCGGTGATCTACGGCGCGATCGGCGCCGCGCTGATGGCCGGCATCGGCCGCGGGATCCCGGCGGTGTTCGGCGTCGGCAACACGTTCCTGACCACGCGGCCGGTGATGCTGGTCGCGATCGCGCTGTTCTGGGTCGGCGGCTGGGGCCTGGCCCGCGACATCGATCTCGAGCACCACCTGCACGCCAGCCAGGCGCGGACCGCGGCGCTCGAGCGCGAGGCCGAGCAGGCCCAGCTGCTCGCGCTGCGCAGCCACTTCGATCCGCACTTCCTGTTCAACACGCTCAACGCGATCGCCGAGTGGTGCCGCGCCGATGGCCGGGTCGCCGAGCAGGCGATCCTGGCGCTGTCGTCGATGCTGCGCACGATCATGACCGGGATCCGCGCGCCGCGCTGGCCGCTGACGCAGGAGCTCGCCTTGATCGACACGCTGTTCCAGATGTACTTGATCCGCGACCCGGGGCTGTTCGTGTACGCGCGCGAGGTCGCGGCCGGCGCCGGCGTCGCCGACGTGCCGCCGATGATCCTGCTGCCGCTCGCCGAGAACGCGATGAAGCACGGGCCGGGCGCCGGGCATCGCGGCCGGGTCGCGCTCGCGGTGCGCGCCGACGGCGACGGCCTGGTGATCGAGCTGGGCAACCCCGGCGGTTATCGCGGGCCGCGCGACGGCGGCAGCGGGCTGCCGATGGTCGCCCGGCGGCTGGCGCTGGCATACGGCGGGGAAGCGTCGTTCGCGCTCGGCGCCGATGGCGACGACGCCGGGCGGACCCGGGCGATCGTGCGGCTGCCGCGCCACGTGGCGGAGGCGGCATGACCGCGGCGCTGCGCGTGGTGGTCTGCGACGACGAGCTGATCGCCCGCAAGCGCGCGGCGCGGATGCTCGGCGAGCAGCCGGGGGTCGAGGTCGTGGCCGAGTGCGCCAGCGGCGACGAGGTGCTGGCGGTGATCGACCGCGACGACGTCGACGTGATCGTGCTCGACATCCACATGCCGGGGATGACCGGGATCGAGACCGCGCTGCGGCTGCCCGAGGACCGGCCGTACCTGATCTTCTTGACCGCGCACCCCGAGCACGCGCTGGCGGCGTTCGATGTCGGCGCGACCGATTACCTCGTGAAGCCGCTCGATGACGCGCGGCTGGCCAGGGCGCTCGACCGGGCGCGCCGGCAGATCGATCCGCCCCCGCCCGGGTCGCCGCCCGGGTCGCCGCGTGAAGTGGGCGGCGCGCTGGCCCGGCTCGCGATCTCGACCAAGGCCGGCGTGGTGCTGATCGATCCCGGCGAGGTCACCCACGCGATGTTCGACGGCCAGCTCGTCACCGTGCACACCCGCGACCGGGCGATCCTGACTGACGCGACCTTGCAGGATCTCGAGCACCGGCTGACCGGCCCGGCGTTCGAGCGCGTTCACCGCCGGGCGATCGTCAACCTCCTGCACATCGAGCGGCTCGAGCCGGTGCTCAGCGGCGGCTACGTCGCGCGGGTCACCGGCGGCAAGACCGTCGACATCTCGCGCCAGGCGGCGCGCAAGCTGCGGCGCCGCCTGGGCATCACGTAGGCGGAACGCCCGGGGGCCCAACGGTCGCGATCGCCGGGTGAACGGTCGCGGCTGGTCACTGGCTGGCGCATGGATCGAACGGCGCCGGGTGTTGGATCCGGCATGCACCCGCCGCCCGTCGAGGCCGTCCCGCCACCTGCCATCACCGCGCCGCCGCCGGCCACGCTGCTCGCCCGCGGCGCGCCCGTCGCCCGGCCGCGCGAGCTGATCGCGATGCTCGCGCTCGTCGCGCTCGCCGACGTCGGCCTGTACCAGCGCCAGGGCGGCGTCGGCGCGGCGATCCTGCTGCTCGGCGCGCCGGCAGTGCTGGCGGCCCAGGCCGCGGTGCGCCGCGGCTCGCGCCGGCTGGCCTCGATCGCCGCGCTGCTCGGCCTGGTCGCGCTGCGCTGCGTGTGGCAGACCGGCGGCGCGGTGATCGCGCTCGGCCTGGGCCTGCTGCTGCCCTTCGCGATCGCGCTGCGCACCCCGCGCTCGTACCTGCCCGAGCTCGCGTGCTCGGCGCTGAGCTCGCTGACCGGCGCGCTCGGCCAGCTGCGCGGCTTCGTGTTCGGCGTCGGCCGGCTCATGCGGCCGCGGCGCGCGCGCGACACCGCAGCGCTGGTCGTGCCCGCGGCGCTCGTCCTCGTGTTCGGCGCGATCTTCGCCGCCGCCAACCCGGCGATCCAGGGCTGGCTCGCGCGCTTCGCCGAGCTGTTCGATGGCGCGTGGTCGCCGTCGGCCGGCCGCGTCGTGTTCTGGGCCGGCAGCGCGGTGATCGCCGCGGGCCTGCTGCGCCCGGTGCTGCGGTCGATCGCCGGGCTCGACCGCCGGCTGGGCACGTCCGAGCGCGCCGAGCCCAGCGCCGCCGGGGCCGCGGCCACCCAGCTCGCGCTCGCCCGCAACGGCATGATCGCGCTCAACGTGCTGTTCCTCGGCTACAACGCGATCGACGCGGTCTACCTGTGGGCCGGCCGCGCGCCCGCCGGCGTCAGCTTCACCGAGTACGCGCACGCCGGCGCCGCGTGGCTGACGATCGCATTCCTGCTCGGCACGATCGTGCTCGGCGCGATGTTCCGCGGCCCGATCGAGCACGACCCGCGCGG
>DASWOO010000041.1:0-3048 GCA_036404335.1 Kofleriaceae bacterium | reverse complement strand
CGGCCGCGCCGGCGCGGCGACGACCAACGCGTACATCCTCTGGGCGCTGGCCGAGGCCCGGCGGACCAAGGGCCTCGACGTCGAGCTCGCGGCGCAGAAGGCAGCGGGCGCCGAGACGCGCGACCCGTACCTCGTCGCGCTGGCGGTCAACACCGGCCTCCTGACCGCGCCGGGCGAGGCGGTCGGGCTCGTGCAGAAGCTGGTCGGCCTGCAGGCCGCGGACGGCAGCTTCCCGGGCGCGCGGGAATCGATCACGATGTCGGGCGGCCAGGCGCTGACCGTCGAAACGACGTCGCTGGCCGTCCTGGCGCTGGTCAAGGCGTCGCCCCGGAACGAGCTCGAGCCGCAGCTGCGCAGCGCGGTGGCGTGGCTCAACACCCAGCGCAGCGGCGCGGGCCAGTTCGGCAACACGCAGGCGACGGTGCTCGCGCTCAAGGCGCTGACCGCGTACACCGATCACGCGCGGCAGATGCCGACCTCGGGCACCGCGACCCTGGTGATCAACGGCCAGCCGGCGGGCTCGATCAGCTTCGACAAGGGCCGGCGCGACGCGCTGGTCTGGGACGACCTCGCGGGCAAGCTCCAGCCGGGCCACAACACGCTCGAGCTCCGGCTCGACGGTGACGCCCAGCTGCCGTACACGATCGCGATCGATTACCGCTCGGCCCAGCCGCAGTCGTCGCGCGCGGCCAAGATCACGGTGGCGACGACGATCGATCGGCCGGTGATGAAGCTCGGCGAGGCGGTGAAGCTGCGCGCGCACCTCGAGAACGCGACGGCCGGCGGCGTGCCGATGACCCTGGCGCGGATCGGCATCCCGGGCGGCCTGGTCGCGCAGACCTGGCAGCTCAAGGAGCTGCGCGACAAGGGCCTGGTCGACTTCTACGAGACCCGGCCGCGTGAGGTGATTCTCTACTGGCGGCAATTCGCGCCGTCCGCGAAGAAGGACATCGCGCTCGACCTGCTCGCCAGCGTACCCGGCGTGTACACGGCGCCGGCCAGTTCCGCGTACCTGTATTACACGGCCGAGGACAAGGCGTGGGCACCGGCGGTCAAGGTGACGGTTCAGTAGACACGTCGCTGTACAGGAATCCGGCAATTGCCAGCGCGAATCGCGCACGGTAGTCACTGCCTAACGGGGGCCGTGATGAAGTCGATGAACATGCTGCGCGTGGCCATGGTCGTGGGGTTGATGAGCGCGTCGGTCGCGTGCTCGAAGCAGTCGGACCGCAGCGCGCCGGCGACGCGCACCGCGGTCACCGCCGCGACGCCGACCCGGCCGACGTTCGCGCGGCGGCGCGCGGCGATCGCGCAGGGCAAGGCGGCGCTGGCGAGCGGCGACTGGGAGACCTGCGCGCGGCACTTCGAGCTG
This sequence comes from Kofleriaceae bacterium, assembly GCA_036404335.1. Taxonomy (GTDB): domain Bacteria; phylum Myxococcota_A; class Polyangia; order Haliangiales; family Haliangiaceae; genus JABFXX01. The sequence goes on along the minus strand of DASWOO010000041.1, from coordinate 1,676 downwards.
GCGCAGGCGTGGATCGACGCGGCGCGCTGCGCCACGCACACCGCCGACCTCGGCCGCGCGTTCGAGGATCTGTCGCGCGGGCTGACCGACCTGGGCCCCGGCAAGGCGGCCGCGGTCGGCCCGCTGCGCGATGATCCAGATCTCAAGCCGCTGGTCCGCGAGCCGCGCTGGCTGGCGGTGCTCGGCGAGGCCGAGACCCAGCGGACGGCGTACCAGGGCCACCAGAACGCCGAGCTGGCGCAGCTGGCGCGCGGGGCCGAGCCGGCCGAGGAGCCGCCGGTCGCGCCGCGCCTGCCGGATCCGGCAGACGCCAAGCTATTCGCCGCGCGCGTGCCGCGGGTCGCCGCGCTGCTCGAGGCCTCGGGCGCGCAGACCGCCGATGACTACTTCCACGCCGCGCTGGTCTACTACCGCGCCGACAACCCGACCGACGCCAGCCGCGCCCACGAGCTCGCGCTCGCCGGCCTCGAGCGCGCCCAGGACAGCGACGAGCTCAAGTGGCTCGCCGCGGCCGCCGAGGATCGCCAGCTCGAGCTCGAGTCCAAGCCGCAGAAGTTCGGCACGCAGCTGGTGCGGCGCGGCGCGCACTACGCGCTGTGGAACGTCGACCCGGCGCTGAGCGACGCCGAGCGGGACAAGTGGAGCGTGGCGTCGCTGGCCGAGTCGATCGCCAACGCCGAGGCCGGCGAGACCGGCACGCTGTAGCAGCTGGGATCAGGCGTCCGGCCAGCTGGAGCGCCGGTCGCCCCCCGGGTCGTCGACGACGTGGCTCAGCTTATCGAGCAGCATCGTCGCGCGGCGCGGGCTGTCGTAGCGCGGCCAGGCGGGCAAGCCGGCGCCGTTGGGATCGCCGGTCTTGATGAACGCCACCCAGGTCACGTGGATCAGCGTCGCCAGCGCCTGGGCGCGCAGCAGGCTGTCGCCGAGCAGGATCTGCGAGAGCGGCAGGTCGAGCCGGTTCCACACGAACGGCAGCTCGAGCGCGTGCGCGGCGCCGAGCCGGTGGCCGAAGGTCGGCGTCTGCCAGTCGAAGCGATAGACGTGCACGGCGGCGTGCGCGGCCTGCGCGTCGGCCAGGCGCAGCACGGGGATCCGGAACACCGCGTCGCCGATCAGGTCGACCCAGGCGCGCTGCTCGGCCTGCGCACCGCGCTCGTGGTGCGCCTGGCGGTAGGCGTCGAGCACGCGCGGGAACGCGTCGCCGAGCCGGCGCGGTAGCAGGGTCTTGAACGGCTCGACCGTGACCTCGCCGAGGAACACCTCGAAGAACGACCACTCGTCGCGGTTGCTGCCGAGCAACAGCGGGATGCCGGCGGCGCCGCCGTCGCGGATCTCGTCGAGCGGCGGGCGCGGCACGCTCGCGCCGTCGAGGTACGGCATGAACGCGGTCAGGCCCAGGCCGCGGACCAGCCGGTCTTGCACCTCCATCAGGTAGTCGGTCGGCACGCCGGCCAGCTGCGCGGGCGCGACGCCGAGCTGGGCGAGCACCGCCGTCGCCAGCTGGGTCGCCTCGGTCTTGCCCGGCATGACCAGCGGCGGCGCGCCGCTCTGCAGGATCGCGCGGTGGAACAGCCCGCGCGCGCGCGGCATGCCGAGCAGGTGGCCGATCGAGATCGCGCCCGCCGACTCGCCCATCACCGTGACCGCGCCCGGGTCGCCGCCGAACGCCGCGATGT
>DASWOO010000040.1:0-4114 GCA_036404335.1 Kofleriaceae bacterium | reverse complement strand
ATCCCGCGGCTGGCGAGCCTGGTCCCCGAGGTCGACGGCGAGCTCGACGAACTGGTCGCGCGCGCGGTCGCCGCCGATCCGACGGCGCGGTACCAGACGGCCAACGAGCTGCGCCAGGCGATCGAGCGCTACCTGCGCAAGGCCGGGCAGGTCGTGCGCGAGCTCGAGGTCGGCGAGGCGATGACCGGCGCGTTCGGCGCCGACCGCGCGGCGCTGCAGGCGCAGATCCGCGAGGCGATGCGCGGCATCGACGGCGACAGCGGGCCGGGCGAGGTCGTGCCGCCGTCGGCCCGGGCGATGCCGGCGCGGGTCGGCCGCGGCCGGCGCGTCCTGATCGGGGCCGGCGCGCTCGGCGTGCTCGGGGCGCTGGCCTGGGCGGGCGTGATCATCGCGCGCCCCGGTGCCGGGGTGCCGGCGGTGTCACCCGTGGCGTCGTTATGCCCGACGCCGATCCGGGTCCGCGTGCTGTACGACATGACCGGCTCGACCCGCGAGGTCGGCACCGCGGCCGGCAAGGGCGAGTCCGACTACCTGCGCGCGATCAACGCGGCCGGCGGCATCCGCGGCTGCAAGCTCGAGATCGATCTGCAGGATACCCAGTACGACAAGTCCGCCTCGCTCGAGGTCTATCGCCGGTGGAAGGCGCGCGCCGACTGGCCCGAGGTCTCGACCGTGTTCCTCCAGGGCACGCCGATCACCCAGGCGGTCGCGCCGCTCGCGTCCGAGGAGCACAAGGTGGTGATGTCGAGCGCGTTCGCCGGCGAGTTCGCCGCGCCGGCGCCGACCAGCGTCGACGTCTCGGTGCCGTCGCTCAGCGGCGCGTTCTCCGAGGCCTCGGTGATGGTGCACAAGCAATCGCCGGGCTACCCGTGGGTGTTCTTCCAGGGCATCGACTACTCCACCGCCGCGCGCGTTGCCGCCAACTTCGCCTGGCACCAGGGCGCCCGGCGCATGGCGTTCTTCTATTGCTCGACCAGCTCGTACTGCACCGATCCGGTCGACGGCGTGAAGACGTTCCTCCACCAGCTCGGCGGCACCCGGATCGGCCGCGACCTGGCGATCGAGCTCGACGACGACGTCGCGACCGTCGAGCACAAGGTCCTGGCGTTCTTCCAGCAGGAGCGCGCGTACAAGACCGCGCACCCCGACTACGAGGTCACCGACTGGGTGTGGTTCGGCAACACCAGCGGCAACACCCCGGCCCTGGCCAAGGCGCTCAAGAAGGCGCGCGAACTCTACCACGTCGATCTGAACGTGATCGGCAACAACTGGTCGGTCGACGAGTCGCTCTACGCCGCGTGCGGCGAGCCCTGCGTCGGCTTCCACGTCGTCCAGCCGTTCGGCCTGTTCGGCGACCGCACGGCCTCCGGCACGGCGACCCTGCTCGCCGACCACGCCACCTACCGCAAGCTCGACGGCGACCCGCCCGACGCCTACCAGACGGTGCAGTACGTCTACGGCCGCGTCGCCGTCGCCACCTGGAAGCTCGCCGTCGAGCGCCTCCTCGACGCCGGCCGCCCGGTCACCGGCCCCAACCTGCGCGCCATGCTCGAGTCATTCCGCCGCGTCGACGTCGACGGCTTCGCCACCGTGTCCTACTCGGCCACGGACCATCGCCCCAGCTCCAGCGCCCGCCTCGCCAAGCTCGGCCCCCACGGCCACCTGGACCCCGTCGGCCAGCCCATGTCGCTCTCGCTCCAGCCCAGCTGGCTGGGCTGGTAGCTAAGCGGTCGCGGCGAGCGTGGCTAGCTCGAAGATCTCGCGCAGCTGCGGAAGCTTCGAGATCGGTCGGTCGCGGCGGTGCCACATGACGATGCGCTCGGTCGGCTGCGCCGGCTTGAATGCCTGGAGGGCGAGCAGCGCTCGCTTGGTCACGGCGTCGAGCAGCAGCGCGCGTCCACCGGCATGATCGAACAGCTCGAGCGCCGTTGTCGAAGACGGGCCACCTGGAAACGCGGTCGTCCGCAGCGCGACCGGTGTGAATCCGGCCGCGTCCTTCCTCAGATTCTCGATCTGGCCTCTGAACGCGCCGCGGTGGTAACCGCTGCTGGTCATCGCGATCACCTGACCGGCGTTGCGCTTGCCGCGCTTGAACGCGACCCGGATGCCGTTCGTCTTCGACGGTGAGATCTCGACGTCGAGCTGGAGCTCCTCGGCGCACCGCCGCGCGGCTTCGGCGAGCGCCGCGATGATCGTGGCATCGTTCGGCTCCCTGACGCTGATCGCCTGCAGCGTCTTTTGCCACTGCGCGGCGATCTGGTCGAGATCGGATTGATCATCCTCGCCGTCCGGGTTGCCGGTGATCTCGCCGCGAATGCCACAGAGCATCTGGTACTCGTGACACCACTCCAGGACGTCTCGGGGGCGGCGTCCGGTCAGCTGCCTGAGCAATGGTTCAGGAATCGGATAAACGGGTTGCTCGGTCCGGTACTCCGCACCATTGTCTTCGAAGATCCACGCCAGGCGCCTGCCGACGAGCTGCTGGATCTCCGGATAGGTCAGGTTGAGCCGGAGCTTCTGGATCGGCGGCGACTTCTCGACGCGGTCGAGCGCGGCCCGCGTCAGCCGCGCGCGCACCGTGTGGTAGAAGTCCTCGAGGCTCGCGATCACCGCGGTGGCCGACGGAACGTGCGTCACGATGCTGTCCAGGGTGTCGATCGCCCGGCCCAGCTCGTCGAGGTTCGCCGTGCTCGAACCGGCGAGCTCGACCTGATCGATCATGAACACGAACGGTGCCTGCTGCGTGTCATAGGCCAGGCTGGCGAGCCGCCGGATCATCAGGATCGGATCGCCCTTGTCGGTCCTCGACGCGACACCGCCGATCAGCGCGCTGTCGTAGTCCGTCAGCTTGTCGCATCGCAGGTACCGGTACACGCAGGACGTGATCGCTTCGTCCGGCGGCAGCGCATACAACAAGACACGGATCAGATCCGAGTCGTGGCTGCTCAGTCCGCCACGCCGTAGTAGCCGGTGGGCCAGCGCATTGATGTAGCTCGTGAGATTATCCTTTGGGTGCGTGGTCTTCCACGCGCTGTTCGTCAGGTTATTGATCTCGGTCTTGGTCGGCTCACCGCAGCCCTGCGCGAGCCCGAGCGCCAGCTGGCGCAGGCCGGTGCGCGGGCCGGACGGCCTCGCATACGAGCGCTGGAGCGAGCTGATCATCTGCTGGAGCAGGTAACGCGCGTAGTCCTCCGACGGTGAGTTCAGCTGGGCATAGACGACATAGCCATGCGCCTCCTCGTGCACGTAGCGGCGGAAGCTGCGCATCAGGTGGGTCTTGCCGGTGCCCGACATGCCGAGCACGAGCAGGAAGCGATTCCGGTCGCCGCGCTCTGCTTCCGAGCGCGCATGCTCGACCATGGTCTGGAACACGCGATACGTATCGGTGTGGATCGTGTCGATGTCGAACGGGTCGTAATCAAACACGGAAGATGCTTGCTGGACCGCGGCGAACGCCGGGCTCGGTTTCAAGAAGGCGTCGATCCGGCAGTCTCGAGGCGCCGAGCCTTCGCGGTCGGTTTCCTTATGATCGCTCGGTGACGTGTTGGATCGCGGCTGCATGGCTCAGGCCTCCTCGCGGCGGTGGCGGTCGTTCGCGCGCCGATCGATCACGAAGTGAAACGTGGCGCCGAGGTCCTCGATCTCGGACTCGGCAACCAGCTGCGGGTCCATCGCGCCGACCAGATCGGCGCGGACGAGATCGATGAGCTGATCTCGATTCGCATCGACGAGCCAGCGCTTGAAGTCGCCGAGCGACAGGTCCGTCAGCCCGCGGTGCCGGATCACCTCGTGCCACAGCGCGGAGATGAACACCTTCTCGCCGCCGAACCGGCCGGCCGTTCCGACCTTGGTCAGCGCGTCGTGGACAGCCTCGATCAGCATGGGCGCTCCAATGGGTTGGCGATACAGCCAGCGCCGCGACAGCGCGCAGAGCCCGTCGCGCGCGGTGACGCGCCGGAGCTGCAGCTCGGTCTAAAGGACCCTGCCAAGCTGTAAAGCTCAGGCAGGGTCCCTTGTCAATAGGAATTGACTTATGTTAAAATAGAGAAGATAAAGTAGGAGGTGTATGTCTTGTTTACAGCACTGATGTTTTTGGAAGGCCTTATTTGCCTGA
>DASWOO010000039.1:0-3747 GCA_036404335.1 Kofleriaceae bacterium | reverse complement strand
GCGGCCGGCGCCGCGAGCCGCGGATCGAGCGGCGCGCGCGCGTAGAGCAGCAGGTCGCGGCCGTCGGGCTTGCGCAGCGCGAGCTTGTGCAGCGCCGGCGCGGGCTTGTTCTCGTCGGTCATCCGAGCTCCGGATCGACGTCCATCGCGAACGCCTTACGCTTCCCGCGCGTGGCCTCCGCCAGGACCTCGGACTGCACCTTGGGCACGCGCGCCGCGGTCGCCAGCCCGTTGCGCTCCTGGAACGTGTCGGTGAGCTGCGTGTAGCAGAACCCCGCCAGGCCGCGGCACGCGTGGAGCGCGCGGAGCAGGCCGGCGTAGCTCGCCGCCAGGTCGTCGGTATCGTCGGCGCGGCTGTAGCCCCAGCCGGCCCCGCGATCCTCGACCAGCGCGATGCCGCCGAACTCCGACAGCACGGTCGGCTGGTGCGCCGGCGTGAACCCGGGGACCATCAGCGGGTGGCCGCCTGGCTGCTGGCGCTCGAGCACGAGCTGCACCGACTCCGGCGTGGCGTAGCGCTCGCGCAGCACCGTCGGATTCGACGCGTAGTCGTGGATCGTGATCAGGTCGGTCGCGACGTGCTCCCAGCCGTCGTTGCCGACCACCGGCCGCGTCGGATCGAGCGTCTTGGTCAGGTGATACAGCGTCCGCACGTAGTCGCGGTGCGCCGGGTTGGTCGGCAGGTCCGGCACGCCCCACGACTCGTTGAGCGGCACCCACGCGACGATGCACGGGTGCGACAGATCGCGCAGCACGACCTCGGTCCATTCGGCGACCAGCCGCTGGACCGCGAGCGACGTGAACCGGTACGGGCTCGGCATCTCGGCCCACACCACCAGGCCGTACAGGTCGCAGAAGAAGTACCAGCGCGGGTCCTCGACCTTCTGGTGCTTGCGCGCCCCGTTGAAGCCCAGGGCGATCGCGAGCTCGACGTCGGCCTGCAGCGCGGCCACGTCGGGCGGAGCCAGCAGGGTGTCCGGCCAGTAGCCCTGGTCGAGCACCATCTTGAGATAGAACGGCCGGCCGTTGAGCATGAACCGGTTGCCCTGGGTGCCGACCGAGCGCAGCGCGGTGTAGCTCCACACCGCGTCGAGCCGGTCCTCGCCGCGCCACAGCTCGATCTCGGCCTCGATCAGCGTCGGATGGTTCGGGCTCCACAGCAGCTGGTTGCGGTGATCGTCGATCCCGGGGTCGGCGATCGCGATCCGGCGCACGACGTCGCGCCCGGAGACCGCGTAGCGATCGTCGGCGAGCACCTGATCGCCGAGCTGGAGCCGGACCCGGAGGGCCAGGCCGGGCTCGCCTGCGCCGGTGACGCTCGCCGTGAACCCGAGCTCCCAGTGCTCGAGGTGCGGGGTCCACGCCAGCTGCTGCAGGTGCAGGCGCGCGACTGGCTCGAGCCACACCGTCTGCCAGATGCCCGTCGTGCGCGGATACCAGATCTCGTGCGGCTGCTCGAGCCAGTCCTGCTTGCCGCGCGGCTGGGCGAGGTCGTGCGGGTCATCGCTGGCCCGGACTACGATCGTGAGGCGGTCAGCGCCGGCGAGCGCGCCGGTCAGGTCGGCGGTGAACGGCGTGTGGCCGCCGGTGTGCGCGGCGACCAGCTGGCCGTTGGCCCAGACTTGGGCTTGGTAATCGACCGCGCCGAAGTGCAGGAGCAGGCAGCCGGCTGCGCGCTCGCCGGGCTCGAGCTCGAGCTCGAGCCGGTACCAGCAGATCGGGTGAAACCCCGGGTCGCCGACGCTGCTGCGCTTGCTCTCCGGCGGATACGGGACCTCGATCGCGCGGTCGAACACGACCTGGTCCGGCGTGATCCACCGGCGGTCGTCGTCGTAGGCGAACGCCCAGCGGCCGTCGAGGCTGCGCCAGGCGGCGCGCTGGAGCTGCGGCCGCGGATGCGCGCCGCGCGCCAGCCATTCTTGGGCCGGCGGCGGACGGCGAAGGATGCCGGGCATCAGGCGGCTCGCTCGTCTGCGCGCACGCGCGGTTCCCACCAGCCGGCGCCGGCGAGCACCGGGTGCGCAGGGCGGCGACCGGCGGCGAGCTCGCGCACCGCCCGGCCGAGCGCGGTGGCGCGCGGCGCCGGGCCGCGGACGTCGAACAGGCCGGGCTCGTAGACGCCGTCGTCGCGGGTCGCGAGGCTGTTCCAATCGAACGCGCCGAACATCGCCCACGCCGTGACCGCGCGTACCGGCACGCCGGCCGCCCGAGCATTGACCGCCGCGTCGTGAACGTGGAGCAGCCAGCGCAGCTGCTCGTCGCGGGTGCAGCCGAGGTGGGCCTCGGTGATCGCGAGCGGCCGGCCGAACCGGCGCCACGCCTCCGCGAGCAGCGGCTCGAGCCCGACGAGCCCGCCGGCGCGCACCGCCTCGACGTCGGCGTAGCGCTGGCGGCCGTTGCCGCCGTGGCTGTGGACCGGCCAGCGCTCGAGCTGGTGGTCGAGGTGGCGCTCGCTGGTGACGTAGTAGTTGAGGCCGATGACGTCCGGCGGACACGGATGGTCGCGCAGCCAGGCGAGCTCGTCCGGCGGCAGGCCCACCGAGGTCAGCCAGCGCCACATCGGGTGGTGGCGATCGACCCGGCCGCACAGCAAATCGAGGCTGAGCCAGCGCCGTTCGTTCTCGAACGCGGCCTGGCCGGCGAGCGCGGGCGTGCTCGAGGTCTGGCCGAGGTCCTCGGTGGTGATCAGCCGCGCCGCGGGCTGGACCGCGCGGATCGCGCGCATCGCGAGCACGGTCGCCTTGCACTGGTGGAGCAGCGCCAGGACGAACGACCGGTCGTCGCGGGCGTGGGGGTACCAATGCCCGTAGAGCGCGCTGAACCGCGCCGTGGTCAGCGGCTCGTTGATCGGCGTGTATGCGTCGATCCACGGGTAGCGCGCCGCGACCGCGCCGGCATAGTCGGCGAGCAGCGCCGGGAATGCGGGGTCGACGAGGCTCGTGTGGCGCGGCCCCGAGCCGTGGTGGACCAGCCCGGCGATCGGTGCGATGCCACGCGCGCGCAGCTCTGTCAGCCTCGTGTCGGTCCAGCGCCAGTCGGCGTCGGCGAGCGCGCCGGGAGCGATGCGCTCCCACAGGACCGGGTAGCGAATCGTCGGGACGCCGAGCCAGGCGACGCGCGCGACGTCGTCGGCGCGCGCGTCGTGGCCGGAGCGGATCAGCTGATCGAAGTAGCGATCACCGACCCGGTTCACCGTGCACTCGATCCCCGCCCAGACCTCGAGTGGCGGCATGCTCGATCGATCGCCCGTTGCCGCTGGTTCGGCCGTTGGTGTGGCCGTTGGCTGCGCCATGCGTTGCCTCCATCTCCCCATCGTCGCGGGCGGCGAGCTCTCCGTAGAGCTTGAGCGCCTGAGCGACGACTTGATCCATGTTGTAGTAGCGATACGTGGCGAGCCGGCCGACGAAGTGGACGCGCGGCTGGCGCTTGGCCAGGTCACGGTATAGCTCGTAGCGCGCGGCGTTCTCAGGCCGCGGGATCGGGTAGTACGGATCGCCTTCGGCGCGCGGGTACTCGTAGACCACCGAGGTGTGGTCGTGGACCTGCCCGGTCAGGTGCTTGAACTCGGTGATGCGCGTATAGGCGTGGTCGTTGGGGTAGTTGATCGTGCCCACCGCTTGTACGCGCGGCTTCGCCAGGGTCTCGTGCCGAAACTCGAGCGAGCGATACGGCAGCTTGCCGAACGCGTGATCGAAGTACGCGTCGATCGGCCCGGTATAGATCATCTCGCGCCACGGCACGTGCGGCG
>DASWOO010000038.1:0-11179 GCA_036404335.1 Kofleriaceae bacterium | reverse complement strand
GTTGAAGGGCGAGCATGCAAGCTGCACTGAGGGAGGGCATGACCAAGCTTTGGATCGCCGTCTTGCTCGCTGGACTGGCGGCGTGCGGCAACGACACCGCGGGGGACGACCAGGCGCCGCCACCGTCCACGTCCGTGTACTACGGGCAGATCGATCAGATCCTCAATGACAACTGCGTGCAGTGCCACTCGGCCGACCCCGACCGGCTGGCGCCGTTCTCGCTGGCGACCTACGGCGACGCGCTGGCGGCTGCCAACGATCAGGCGGTCCCGTACGCGGTGATGACGCGGCAGATGCCGCCGTACTATGCGGACAACGACGGCTCGTGCGGCCATTACGATACCAAGTGGCTGACCGACGATCAGATCCAGAGCCTGACGACCTGGTTCAACGGCGACCACGCGATGGGCGACCCGACCAAGGCCGCGCCGCCGCCGGGCCAGCTGCCCGACCTCGACCACGTCGACGTCACGCTCGACCCGGGCGCCGAGTATTCGCCGCCGGTCTCGGCGGGGACGGACCTGTATCGCTGCTTCATCGTCGACCCGGCGCTGACCGCGGACCGGTTCCTGGTCGGCGACTACGTACACCCCAAGAACAACGCGATCGTCCACCACGTGATCGTGTTCGCGCTGCCCGACGCGGCGGCCGAGCAGCAGGCCGCGACGCTCGACGCGCAGGACCAGGCGCTGGGCTACGACTGCTTCGGCGGGCCGGGCATCGATAACGCGTCGTTCCTGATCGGCTGGGCCCCGGGCCAGGGCGCGATCAACTTCCCGGCGACGACCGGCGTGCGGGTCAAGGGCGGCCGCAAGCTGATCATGCAGGTCCACTACAACCTGACCAACCTGGCGGTCGACAGCAGCCCCGATCGCACGACCGTCGACCTGCAGTTCACCGACTCGGTCGAGCACGAGGCGCAGATCGCCAGCGTGCGCGGCGACGTCAACCTGCCGCCGCACGATCCCGACGCGACCGCCGCCGGCACGCGCAAGCTACCGGCCGCGCCGCTCAAGGTGTGGGGCAGCGCGCTGCACATGCACACCCGCGGCACCAAGGCCGAGGTCGACGCCGGCAGCTCGTGCCTGATCAAGCTCGACCAGTGGAGCTTCCACTGGCAGCACTTCTACTGGAACACGCAGCCGACGATGATCCCGGCGAGCAGCCAGCTCAAGGTCACGTGCCACTACGACACCGGCGATGACTCGGCGCCGGTGGTGTGGGGCGAGAAGACGACCGACGAGATGTGCCTGGCGTATCTCTACATGACGCAGTGATCCAGCCGGCTCGCAGGCGGCCGAGCGGCTAGCCGGCATCGAACCAGCGCAGGACGCGCAGCGCGCGCAGCGTGTTCCAGCGGCTGGGCTGGCCGGGGGCCTCGTCAAAGGCGACGGCGAGCGTGGTGGCGGCGTGGCTGTCCTCGAGGAGCCAGCGACCATCGGGCTGCTGGTGCGTGCGCAGGACGGCGACGGCGTCGGCCATGCGCGCGTCGGGCGCGACGCCGGCGTCGCGGAGGTAGTCGAGGCCGCGCAGAACGTCGTAGTAGCAGCGCGGCGGGAACGCGAGGGTCGTGAACGAGGGCGCGACGACCTCGCCGGTCGAGCGGCGGCGAAACAGCTGGCGCGAGAGCACGTAGGCCTCGCCCAGCCGGCGGGCCTCGGCCGTCGCAGGCGTGGCGCCCGCGGCGCGCTCGTAGGCGAGCAGGCCTTCGAGGACGCAGATCGTCGAGTGGAACGACGACCGCGCGCTCTTGGGGGCCTCGCAGTTCCAGCCACCATCGGCGAGCTGCTCGGTGATCAGCTGCGCGGCGAGCGCGTGCGACGGCCGCTCGAAGTAACCGCCGAGGGCGAGCGCGCCGCCGTTGATGCACGGCTCGGTCTCACCGTCGAAGAACGGCTTGCCGCCGAGCTGCTCGTGCCAGCGAAAGCCGGCCGCGAGGTTGTCGATCGCGGCGTCCACGGCGGGATCCGCCGGGTCGACGCCGGTCGCGCGCAGCAGCTGCATCGTGTACAGCGTCGGCACCCAGTCGGGCTCGTCGCCGAGATGCCACGCGCCGTCGCCCCCTTGCGCTGCCAGGATCGCCGCGCCGACGCCCTCGCGCGGGACGCGGGCGCGCTCGGCGTCGACCTCGTCGACCGGCGCGTCGGTGAGGCTGCGCAGGACCTGCCACCGGATCGCGGGGTCGGCATCGAGCAGCCAGGCGGTCACGTCCATGCCGCCACCATACTCGATGCACGCGCCGTCTTCGCGTCCAGACGTCTAGACGAGCACGCCGCCCTTGCCGTGGAGTGGGCTGGGGTTCATGGCGACATCATGCGCGCCGGGGGAGCCATGACGCGACCGCATGTTGTGCATGCAAGAGATGCGAACATCGCATCGTCGGGCTGGCTGGTTGACGCCCGGCGGGGTGCATGCAAGCCTTCCACCCGAAGCAGGAACATCTCCATCACGTGCGCCTCGCGCGCACTCGTCGCTGAGAGGCGCTGCAACGGGCCCGACCCGCCACGCTCGGCTGCGAACCATGCAAGGGCGCCTCTGTCGAAGAGGTCCTTTTATGTTGTGTGGACACGTGCATGCGTTGTGGCGTTATCCCGTGAAGTCGATGGCGGCCGAGCCGCTCGAGCGAGCCGAGATCGGCTGGCACGGGATCTCCGGCGATCGGCGGTGGGCGTTCGTGCGCGCGGCGCAGGTGCGCAACGGGTTTCCGTGGCTAACGATCCGCGAGAAGCCGACGCTGTGGCGATACCAGCCGCGGCTGGTCGATGGCGCGCGGCCGGACAAGACGGACGTCCAGGTGCGGACCCCGGCCGGCGACGAGCTCGAGGTCTGCGATCCGGCGCTGGCCGCGCAGCTCGGCGCCGGGGTGCGGGCAATGAAGCTCGACCGCGGCACGTTCGACACGGCGACGCTGTCGCTGATCACGCGGCAGACCCTCGCCGGGCTCGGCGGGCTGGTCGGACGCGAGCTGGCGGCGCCGCGGTTCCGTCCCAATATCCTGATCGACGCCGCCGGCGACTTTCCCGAGGACGCCTGGGTCGGACGGGTGCTACGGATCGGCTCGCTGCGGGTGCGCGTCGACAAGCGCGATCAGCGCTGCGTGCTGGTCAACATCGACCCGGTGACCTGCGCGCGCGATCCGGCGGTGCTCAAGACGATCGGCCGGGCGCGCGAGGCCTGCCTCGGGGTCTATGGCAGCGTGGTCGCGCCGGGTGCGCTCGCCGTCGGAGATCCGGTCATGCTCGACGCCTGACCGTCGCTGCCGGCCTGCTCAGGCGTGCAGTGTCAGACCCACGCGCGAGGATGCGCGGGCGATGCGAGTGGTCCACACATCGGACTGGCACCTCGGCCATACGCTGAGGGGCGAGGTCACGCGCGAGTACGAGCACGCGGCGTTCCTGCGCTGGCTGCTCGAGGCCTGCGTGCGCGAGGCCGCCGACGTGCTGGTGATCACCGGCGACGTGTTCGACACCGCGACCCCGCCGGTCAGCGCCGAGCGGATGTGGTTCGACTTCCTGATCGCGGCGCGGCGGGCGCGGCCGGCGATGGACATCATCGCGATCGCCGGGAATCACGACTCGCCGGCGCGGCTGAGCGCGGCATCGGGGGTGCTGCGCGAGATCGGCGCGCACGTGATCGGCGGGCTGCCGCGCCGGCTCAACGGCGCGCTCGACTTCGACCGGCTGCTGATCCCGGTGGCGGGTGGCCGCGGCCTGGTCGCGGCGGTGCCGTTCCTGCGGCCGGTCGATGTCGCGGCGGACGTCGCCGAGCCGCTGACGGCGATCTACGACGAGGTGATCGGCGAGGCGCGGGCGCGGCGCCGCGCGGATCAGGCGCTGATCGTGACCGGCCATCTATATATGGCGGGCGCGGACGCGGCGTACCTGAGCGAGCGCCGGGTGTCGGTCGGCGGCCAGGAGTCGGCGCCGCTGCGGCTGTTCCCCGACGACATCGATTACGTCGCGCTCGGCCACGTCCACCGGGCGCAGCGGGTCGGGCGGCCGTCGATTCGCTACGCGGGCGCGCCGCTGCCGCTATCGCTCGACGAAGCCGATTACAAGCACCAGATCGTGGCCGCCGAGTTCGCGGCCGGACGCCTGGTCGACGCGCGCTCGGTGATGGTGCCGCGGACGATCGAGATCGTGCGGGTCCCGCGGCGGGGCGCCGCGCCGCTGGCCGAGGTGCTGGGCGAGCTCGCGCGGCTGCCGAGCCTCGTGCCGGGCGACCCGGCGCGGCCCTACCTCGAGGTCGTGGTCGCGCTGGACCGGCCGGAGCCCAAGCTGCGCGCGCAGATCGAGGCCGCGCTCGATGGCAAGCAGCCGCGGCTGATCCGGATCGGGACGGAGACCACCGGCGATGGCGACGCGCTCGGGGACCGGGTGGCGCGCCAGCGGCTGGCCGAGCTCGATCCGCGCGAGGTGTTCGTCCGGCTGTGGCGCCGCGATCACACCGAGGCGCCGGGCGAGCCGGTGCTCACCGGCTTCGATCGGCTGATGGCGGAGGTCCAGGGCGATCGCGAGGACGTCGCGTCATGAAGATCCTCGCGATCCGCGGCTGCAACCTGGCGAGCCTGGCCGGCGAGTTCGAGATCGACCTCGCGCGCGGGCCGCTCGCGGGCTCGGGGGTGTTCGCGATCGTCGGCAACACCGGCGCGGGCAAGAGCACGTTGCTCGACGCGCTGTGCGTCGCGCTGTTCGACAAGACGCCGCGGCTCAACAACCACAGCACGGTGAAGGTCGGGCGGGGCATCGACGAGAAGTCGCTGCTCGGTGCGCAGGACGTGCGGACGCTGCTGCGGCGCGGGGCGAGCCAGGGCTGGGCCGAGGTCGACTTCGAGAGCAGCGACGCGCAGCAGTACCGGGCGCGCTGGGCGGTGCGCCGGGCGCGCGGTCAGGTCGACGGCACCCTGCAGGACCAGCAGCTCTCGCTGACGGCGATCGCCGGCGGCGAGCGGTTCGGCGGGACCAAGACCGAGACCTTGCGGGCGATCCAGACCCGGCTCGGCCTGTCGTTCGATCAGTTCCGGCGGTCGGCGCTGCTCGCGCAGGGCGAGTTCGCGGCGTTCCTGCGCGCCGATGGCAAGGACCGGAGCGAGCTGCTCGAGCGCATGACCGGCACGCAGATCTACACGAAGCTGTCGATCGCGGCGCACTTGCGCGCGACGCTGGCCGAGCAGCGGCTGCGCGACGGGCGGGCGGCCGCGCTGGCGATCAGCGTGCTCGACGACGCGCAGGTCGCGGCGGCGCGCGACGAGCTGGCGGCGGCAGCCGAGGCGGCGCGCGCCGCGCGGCGGCGGCACCAGGTCGCCGTCGAGGTCGCGCGCTGGCGTGCCGAGGCGAGCCGGCGGCAGCGCCAGCTCGATGCGGCGGTGGCCGCGCAGGCCGCCGCGCGCGGGGCGGTGACGGCGGCCGAGCCGGACCGCGCCGAGCTCGCGCTGCGCCAGCGCGCCGAGCGGCTGCGGCCGGCGTGGGACGAGGCGGCGCGGCTCGAGCGCGGCGTCGCGGCGGCGGCGGCCGAGGTCGCCGCGGCGGGCGAGGCGGCGGTGATCGCGAGCGAGCGGCTCGACGCGATCGCCGGGCGGCGGGCCCGGGTGGCGACGATCCACGCGCCGGTGCGCGCGGCGCGGCTCGCGGCCGGGCTGGTCGAGCGCGCGGCCGGGGTCGCGGCGAGCGAGACGGTGGTGCCGGGCGCGGCGGGCGACGCGGCGTGGCTGGCCGGGCGCGGCGCGCTGGTCGCCGAGGTCGCGGCGTGGCCGGAGCTCGACGCGCGGTTCGCGCAGCACGCGGCGCTGGCCGAGGCGGTCGCGGTGCTCGACAAGGCGATCCACGAGCAGGCCGAGACCCGGAGCAGGCTCGAGCAGGCGCAGAAGAAGATCGCGGCCGAGGTCCGGACCGCGACGGCCAAGCACGAGGACGCCAAGCGCAAGGCGGCGAGCTTCGCGCAGAAGCGCGGGCTGACCCTCGATCAGGCGGGGCGGCTGGAGAACCAGGCGCGCGTGGACCTGGCCGAGATCGATCGGCTGGTCGCGCTGGCGCAGCAGGCGCGCGAGGCGGTGACGGCGCGGGGCGAGCTCGAGCGCGAGCGGGCGGCGCTGGTGGCGGCGGGAGAGGTCGGCGCGGCGCGGCGGGGCGAGCTCGGTGAGGCGCAGCGGGTGGCGCAGGCCGTGCGCGCCGAGCAGGCGGTCGTGGTGGACGGCCTGCGCCGCGCCGCCGGCTACGAGCACGCGCGGGCCGAGCTGGTCCATGGCGAGCCGTGCCCGCTGTGCGGCGCCGAGCAGCATCCGTGGCGCGATCGCGGGGCGCTCGATGATGTGATCGCGGCGGCCGAGGCGCGGCTCGGGGCGTCGGTCGCGGCGCTGGAGGCGCTGGGCGCCGAGGCTGCCGAGCTCGCGGCGCGCGACGAGCATCGCCGGCGCGAGCAGGCGCGGCTGACGGCGGCGATCACGGGGCTGACCGCGAGCAGCGCCGCGCTGGCCGCGACGTGGCGCGAGCGGCTCGCGGCGCTCGGCGAGCTGATGCTGGTCGGCGAGCCCGCGGAGCCGGCGGCCGGCGCGCTGGCCGCGGACCGGCTGGCCGCGGCCAAGAAGAAGCTCGACGAGGCGCGGATGACGCGCAGCCAGGCCGAGGCCGCGACCAAGGCGGCGCAGGACGCGCAGCACGAGATCCAGCTGTGCCAGAACGCGCTGGACCAGCTGGCCGCCAAGCTCACCGAGCACGAGCGGCGGGTCGCCGATCTCGAAGCCAGCCTCGGCCGCGCGCGCGGCGAGCGCACGAGCAAGGCCGAGCACCACGCGGCGCTCGAGGCCGAGCTCGCCGCCGCGATGCGCCGGTGGCGCGCCGCGCTGCCGGCCAACGAGGGTGACGGTGACGGCGACGGCGCGGGCGAGGGCGAGGGCGACGGCGAGGCCGCTGGTGCCGTGGCCCGCAAGGCGAGACCTCGGGGCCGCCGGGGCGCTGCCGCCGAGGCGACGGCGCTGACGCCGGCCGAGATCATGGCGCTGGTGCAGCGGCTGGCGGCGAGCGCGGCGGTGCGGCAGGCGTCCGGCGTGGCGGCGCCGGTCGGGCCGATGGCGATCACGCGGCTGGCGATGGCGGCGGTGGTCGCGGCGTGGCGCGAACGGGCGGAGCGGATCGCGCTGGCCGATGCGGCGCTGGCAGCGGCGGCGGCGGCGATCGAGCGCGAGGCGCGCGACGTCGATCGGCTGGTCGCCGAGCACACCGCGCGGCGGGGCGCGGCCGAGCAGCGGCGCGCGCAGCTGGCGATCGAGCACGCCGCCGCGGTCGAGACGCTGGCGGCGGCGCGGGCCGGGGCGGGGTTCGAGCCGGACGGGCTGAGGCGGCTCCTGGCGGGCGACCCGTCGCGGCTCGACGCGCTGATCGAGCGGCTGGCCGAGATCGACCGGGCGGCGGACCAGGCGCGCACGGTGGTGACCGAGCGCGAGCGGCAGGTCGCCGAGCACGCGGCGGCGCGGCCGGTCGGCGACGCCATCCCGGGAGACGGCGACCCGGCGGGCGACGCGGCGAACGTCGAGGGGCTCGCGCTGGCGGTGACCGCCGCCGACCAGCGGACGGCGCAGCTGGCGGCGACCCTGGCCGCCGATGGCGAGGCGCGCGAGCGCCGGGCGGCCGCGCTGGCCGACGTCGAGGCCGAGGCGGAGGGCGCCGAGGTCGACCGCGTGCTCGGCGACGTGATCGGCTCGCACGACGGCAAGCTGTTCCGCAGCTTCGCGCAGAGCCTGACCCTGGACAGCTTGCTGGCGGTGGCCAACGATCACCTCGAGGAGCTGGCGCCGCGCTACCAGCTCGAGCGCGTGCCGCGCCACGATCTGGAGCTGCAGGTGATCGACCGCGACCTGGGCTCGGAGGTCCGCTCGGTGCAGAGCCTGTCGGGCGGCGAGAGCTTCCTGGTGTCGCTCGCGCTGGCGCTCGGGCTATCGTCGATGTCGGCGCACGACGTGCGGGTCCGGACCCTGCTGATCGATGAAGGCTTCGGCACGCTCGATCCATCGACCCTCGACAGCGCGCTGGCGGTGCTCGACGCGCTGCAGTCCACCGGGCGTCAGGTCGGCGTGATCTCGCACGTGCCGGCGCTGGTCGAGCGGGTCGGCGCGCACGTGCGCGTCGTGCAGCGCGGCGGCGGCCGGAGCGAGATCGTCGTCGCGTGACCTGCCGCCCGATGCGGCGCGGAAAACCCTGAGCGCCGGCTAACCGCCCGCTGCCCGAGGCGGGGTTGGAAACCCGTGGGCGGGCGTACATGGCGGGGGTCGCCGGCCGACTCACCCGTCTGTGAACGCGATAACTGGCGATGTGATCACGCTGCCGGTCGAGCTCGACCGGTCGAGCCTCACCGGCCTGCGGGCGCGGCTCGAGCATGTCTCGCGCGGCGCATCGGTGGCCTTCGATGGCTCGCGCGTCCGGCGGGCGGACACGGCCGGCGTCCAGCTGCTGTGCTCGCTGGTGCTGGCGGCGGAGGGTCGAGGCGTCGACATCACGTGGCTGGCGGTGTCGGCCGTGCTGGTCACGTACGTCAGCCTGCTCGGCGTGGGCGACGTGATGCGGTTCGATACCCCCCGCGCGGGCGACAACTCGGGCTGGCTGAACTGACGCCGGGTGCAGTAGGTTGTGGGGCGCCATGCCGTCCCCCATCCAGGTCTCCACCACCGGCCGCGTCACCACGCTGCGGCTCGACCGCGTCGACAAGAAGAACGCGATCACGATCGAGATGTACGCCGCGCTGCAGGCCGGCCTCGAGGCCGCGGCGATCGACGATCAGGTCCGCGCGGTCGTGATCGCCGGCGCGCGCGAGTGCTTCACCGCCGGCAACGACCTCGCCGACTTCATGAAGGTCGCGCAGGGCGGCGGCGAGGTCCGCGGCGCGCTCGGCTTCCTGCACGCGCTCGCCACGTTCGAGAAGCCGGTGATCGCGGCGGTGTCGGGCGTGGCGATCGGCATCGGCACGACGCTGCTGCTCCACTGCGACATGGTCTACGCCGCGCCGTCGGCGAAGTTTCGCACGCCGTTCGTCGACCTCGCGCTGGTGCCCGAGGCCGGCTCGTCGGTGCTGCTGCCCGCCGTGGTCGGCGCGCGCCGCGCGGCCCAGCTGCTGCTGCTCGGCGAGACCCTCGACGCGGCGACCGCCGCCGACTGGGGCCTGATCAACGCGGTCGTCGACGACCCCGACGCCGCCGCGCACAAGGCCGCGGCCCGGCTCGCCGCGTGCGCGCCGGCCGCGCTGCGCACGACCAAGTCGCTGACCAAGCGCGCCCACCGCGACCACGTGCTCGAGGCGATGCGGATCGAGGGCGACGCGTTCGCCGACCGGCTGCGCTCGCCCGAGGCGCTCGAGGCGCTGTCGGCGTTCATGGCGCGCCGCCCGGCGGACTTCTCGAAGTTCTAGCCATGGCGACCTGGCAGAACCCGGCGTTCGTCGCCGTGCATTGTTTCGCGTGCGAGACCTCACACGATCCGCACACGCCGCTGACCGTGTGCCGCGCGTGCGGCCTGCCGCTGCGCGTCGACTACGATCACACGCGCGCGCCGCTGTCGCCCGAGGCGCTGATCGGCCGGCCGGCGTCGCTGTGGCGCTACCACGAGGCGCTGCCGATCCGCCCCGAGCACGCGGTCAGCCTCGGCGAGGGCTGGACCCCGCTGCTCGCCGCCGCCGACCGTTTACTCGTCAAGGACGAGTCGCGCAACCCGACCGGATCGTTCAAGGCGCGCGGCCTGGTGATGGCGGTGTCGCTCGCCCGCGTGCTCGGCGCCCGGGCGCTGTCCGCGCCGTCCGCCGGCAACGCCGCCGGCGCGCTCGCCGCGTACGGCGCGGCTGCCAGGATCCCCGTCGTGGTCGCGATGCCCGACGACACGCCGCGCGCGTTCGTCGACGAGTGCCGGCACTACGGCGCCGAGGTCCACCTCGTGCCCGGCACGATCGCCGACGCCGGCAGGTGGCTGCGCGAGCACGGCCCGCGCGAGGCGTTCGATGTCTCGACCCTGAAGGAGCCGTACCGCATCGAGGGCAAGAAGACGATGGCCTACGAGCTGTGGGAGCAGCTCGCCGGCGATCTGCCCGACGTGATCATTTACCCGACCGGCGGCGGCACCGGCCTGGTCGGCATGTGGAAGGCGTTCGGCGAGCTGCGCGCGCTCGGCTGGCCGATGACCCGGACGCCGCGCCTGGTGTCGGTGCAGATGGCCGGCTGCGCGCCGGTCGCCAAGGGTTACGTCGAAGGCGCGGCGGCCACCGTGCCATGGCCCGACGCGCAGACCCGGGTCTGGGGCCTGCGCGTGCCGTCGCCGATCGGCGGCTTCTTGTGCCTGCGCGCGGTGCGCGAGACCGGCGGCACCGCGCTGACCGTCGGCGAGGACGAGGCGAGGTCGGCGACGTCGCGGCTCGCCGCGCGCACCGGTCTCGACATCTGCCCCGAGGGCGGCGCCGCCTACGCCGCCTACGAGCAGCTGCGCGCCCGCGGCGCGATCGCCGAGCACGAGACCACGGTGCTGTTCAACACCGGCACCGGGCTGAAGTATCGCTAGCCCATCGCTAGCCCGGCGGCGTCACGTGCAAGCCGCCGTCGACGTAGATCAGCTCGCCGGTCATGTGCCGCGCGCTCTCGATCAGCCAGGCGATCGTCTCGGCGATCTCGGCGGGCCGGGCGTAGTCCTTGAGCGGCACCGTCGCCGCGTAGTGCTCGGCGACCTGGTTGGCGCGCTCGACGCCGAGCGCGTTGCGGTGCCACGGCGTGTCGACGTAGCCCGGGCACACGACGTTGACCCGGACGTCGGGCGCCAGCGACCGGGCGAGCGAGCGCGACAGGGTCTCGAGCGCCGACTTCGACGCGGCGTAGGCCAGCGACGAGCCGATCGCGAGCTTGGCCGCGGCCGACGACACGTTGACGACCGCACCGTGGCTCGCGCGCAAGGCCGGCGCCGCGGCGCGGATCATCTGGAACGGGCCGACGGCGTTCAGGCGGTAAAGCGACAGGAAATCGTCGGCGTCCAGCGCGTCCAGATCCTCGTGATTGGCATATTTGGTCGTACCGGCATTGTTGACCAGGAAATCGATCCGCCCGAACGCGTCCGTCGCGGCCTTCGCCAATGCACGACAGCCGGCATCGTCCGATATGTCTGCCTGGGCGGCGATCGATCCTTCGCCGACCTCTCCGGCCAGCGCCTCGGCCTCCTCG
>DASWOO010000037.1:0-5458 GCA_036404335.1 Kofleriaceae bacterium | reverse complement strand
CCGCCGGCGGCCCGGCCTGGCTGCGCGCCGTGCTCGCCCCGATGCCCTTCCTGCGCGTCGTCCCGACCCACGGCGTCGAACTCGACAACGCCGCCGAGTGGCTGGCCGCCGGCGCCTTCGCCGTGGGCTGCGTCAAGTCGTTGTTCGCCCCCGACGAGCTCGCCGCCCGCGACTACGACGCCGTCGAAGCCCGGGCGCGCGCCTTGCTCGGCGCCGCGCGCGGTTAGCCGGCGCCCGGACCCGACGAGCCCGGCGACAGGTCGGACAGCAGCAGCTGGTCCCAGGCCGGCTCGATCGGCGAGATCGCGGCGTGGAAGGCGAGGGCGACGCCGGCGGCGCCGGTGAGCAGGTCGGAGGCGGGCTCCCAGGTGACGTGGCCGTCGGCGGGGATGCCGCGCGGGAAGCCTGCGACGGGCTCGGCGTTGCGCAGGCGCAGGGTCTGGTCGAGGTAGCGCGCGGCGGCCGCGGCGAGGTCGGCGTCGCCGGTGGCCTGGGCGAGGCGGTTGAACAGGTGGCCGACGCCGGCGGTGCCGTGGCACAGGCCGGTGTCGATGCACTGCGACTTGTCGAGCGGCCGCTCGGCCATGCCGTGGGCGAGCTCGAGGCCGAACTGCCGCCAGTCGTCGCGGCCGGTGGCGCTGGCGGCGGCGATCGCGGCGACCGCGACGCCCAGGTCGCCGTAGCACCAGGCGACGCGGGCCGTGCCCTGCGGCCGCGACGCGCCGAGCCAGCCGGGGAACCGGCTGCCGCGCTCGGGCAGGGCGACGTCCTGCATGTGGGCCATCACGCCGTCGAGCAGCCGGCGCGCGCGCGCGACCTCGATGCCCGACGCGACGTAGCGCGCCAGGACCGCCGCGATCCCCGGCATGCCGTGGGCCAGGCCGTAGTTGAAGTAGCCCTCGGGCGCGAGCTCGCGCTGCCAGGCCGGCAGCAGGTCCGGCGGCGTGTGCCAGCGCAGGCCGACCGGCCGGGCCTCGGCGAGCGCCTCGAGCTGCTCGAGGATGCGCAGCGCCAGCGGCTCGCTGTGCGGCGACGGGCTGCCATCGGCGATGCGCTGCAGCACCGGCACGGCGAGCCCCGCCAGGCCGCTGATCAGGTCGTAGTTGATGTTGGGTGCGGCGAGGAACGCGTGCAGCGAGCGCTCGATCATCCCGCACGCGGTGTCGGCGTCCTCGCCGGCGCTGAGGTGGCCGACGGCGAACAGGATGCGCGCCGCGCCGCCGTACAGCCCGGGCTCGGCGCGCTCGGCCACGCCCGCCACCGCCTTGCCCAGCGCCTCGCCGGCGGCGTCGTCGGGATCGGGCACCAGCTCGTCGGCCGCCAGGTAGCTGCGCAGGGTCGCGTAGTCCGCGTCCTCGGTGCCGTCGGTCGGGTGCGCGGCGCGCCAGGCCGCGGTGGCCTCGACGACCTCGGTGATGGCGGCGCGCAGCTGGCCGACGCGCTCGGCGTCGACGATCAACGGGCGCCAGGCGGGCTCGGTCGGGCCATCGGTCACGGGCCATAGCCTACCGCGATTTGGCGGTTTTCGAGCGCGGCGGCTATCCTGCCCGCCGCATGCCCGTGCCTTCTCATGCCCGCGTTGTCGTGATCGGTGGCGGCGTCATCGGCGCGTCGGTGGCGTACCACCTCGCTCACCTCGGCTGGACCGACACCGTCGTGCTCGAGCGCGATCGCCTGACCTCGGGCACGACCTGGCACGCCGCCGGCCTGATGGTGACGTTCGGCTCGACGTCCGAGACCTCGACCGAGATGCGCAAGTACACCCGCGATCTGTACGCGCGGCTCGAGGCCGAGACCGGCCAGCACACCGGGCTCAAGCAGTGCGGGTTCATCGAGGTCACCGCGGACCCCGATCGCCTCGTCGAGTACCGCCGGACCGCCGCGTTCAACCGCTACTGCGGGGTCCACGTCGACGAGATCTCGCCGCGCCAGGTCGGCGAGCTGTTCCCGCTGGCCCGGACCGACGACCTGCTCGCCGGGTTCTACGTCAAGGACGACGGCCGCGTCGATCCGGTCGGCGTGACCATGGCGCTGGCCAAGGGCGCGCGCGCCCGGGGCGTGCAGATCCTCGAGGGCGTGCCGTGCCTCGGCGTCACCAAGCACCGCGGCGCGGTCACCGGCGTGGTCACGCCCGAGGGCACGATCCAGTGCGAGTACGTCGTCAACTGCGCCGGGATGTGGGCCCGCCAGCTCGGCGCGGCGTCCGGCGTCAACATCCCGCTGCAGGCCGCCGAGCACTACTACCTGATCACCGAGCGCATCCCCGAGCTGTCGTCGAGCTGGCCGGTGCTCGAGGATCCGGGCTCGTACGGCTACTACCGCGAGGAGGTCGGCGGCCTGATGATCGGCCTGTTCGAGCCGCGCTGCGCGCCGTGGAACGTGCGCGGCATCCCGGACGACTTCTCGTTCGGCGAGATCCAGCCCGACTGGGATCGCATGGCCGGCTACATCGAGACCGCGATGAGCCGCGTGCCGATCGCGATGACCACCGGCGTGCGCAAGCTGTTCTGCGGCCCCGAGAGCTTCACGCCCGACCTGCAGCCGTGCGTCGGTGAGGCGCCCGAGCTCAAGAACTACTTCGTCGCCGCCGGCCTCAACTCGATCGGCATTTTGACCGGCGGGGGCCTGGGCCGCGTGCTCGCCCACTGGATCACCACCGGCAAGCCCGACGTCGACGTCACCGGCTTCCACATCGACCGGCTGCAGCGCTACCAGGCCAACCCCGAGTACCGCCGGACCCGCACCGTCGAGTCGCTCGGCCTGGTCTACAAGTGCCACTACCCGACCTACGTCATGCAGACCGCGCGCGGCGTCAAGCAGTCACCGATCCACGACCGGCTCGCGGCCCAGCGCGCGTTCTTCCGCGACGTCAGCGGCTGGGAGAGCCCCGACTGGTACGCGCCGCCGGGGGCCGAGCCGCGGGTCGATCAGCTGTCGTGGGGCCGCCAGCCGTGGTTCCCGCACTGGGCCGCCGAGCACCGCGCCGCGCGCGAGGGGATGATCGTCATGGACATGTCGTTCATGTCCAAGTTCCTGGTCGAGGGCAAGGACGCCGGCCGGCTGCTCAACTGGATCAGCGCCAACCAGGTCGACGGCGACGCCGGGCAGATCACGTACACCCAGTGGCTCGACGACGCCGGCAAGCTGCAGGCCGACCTGACCGTGGCCAAGCTCGACGACGAGCGCTACTGGGTGGTGGCGTCGGACAACACCCACGCCCACGTCAAGACCTGGATGAAGCGGCAGCTCGGCGACGCCCACGCGTTCGTCGCCGATCAGACCTCGGCGTACGGCCAGCTGAACCTTCAGGGCCCCCGATCGCGCGAGCTGCTGGCCCGGCTGACCTCGGCCGACGTCTCGAACGAGGCGCTGCCGTTCCGCGGCGTGCGCGAGCTCGACGTCGGCTTCGCGCGCGTGCTGTGCATCCGGATCACCTACCTCGGCGAGCTGGGCTACGAGCTGTACATCCCCGCCGAGCAGATGGTCCACGTCTACGATCGGATCATCACGGCGGGCGCCGAGCTCGGCCTGGTCCACGCCGGGCTCAAGGCGCTCGCCAGCCTGCGGATGGAGAAGGCGTACCGCGACTACGGCCACGACATCGACAACACCGACACCGTGCTCGAGGCGGGCCTGGGCTTCGCGGTCGATCTCGACAAGCCGGGCGGGTTCCTCGGCAAGGACGCCGTGCTGGCGCAGAAGGCGCGCGGGCCGCTCGGCAAACGCCTGGTGCAGATCCTCGTGCGCGACCCCGAGCCGCTGATGTTCCACGCCGAGATCGTCCGGGTCGACGGCCGGCCGTGCGGCTACGTGCGCGCGGCGTCGTACGGCCACACCCTCGGCGGCGCGGTCGGCCTGGCGATGATCGAGGCCCGCGACCTGCCCGGCGGCGTGATCGATCCCAAGGCGATCGCCGCGGCGAGCTGGGACGTCGAGATCGCCGGCACGCGCCATCCGGCGACGGTGTCGCTGCGGCCGCTCTACGATCCGACGAACGCCCGGATCAAAGGCTAGAAGCTGTCGGTGTCGAAGCTGAACGCCCGCATGTGCGCGGTGCCCGACAGGGGCTTGCTGACGATCAGGCCGTCGTTGCCCGCGCCGTTGCGGTGCACCAGGTGCGCGCCGTCGGGGCCGTAGCTGCTGGCGTAGATGGTGATCCGGTTGGTGTTGGCGAGCTCGGCCTCGATCGCGTTGACCGTGTCGACCTTGGTGCTCGCCGGGATGGTCTCGGCGTGCAGGCCCAGGCCGGTGTACTCGACGAAGATGTCGCTGCCGGTGTGCCAGCCCTCGCTCCACGCCGAGAACGGCGCGCGGTCGAGCGCGACGGTGTGGACGTCATCGCCGACGTTGACCGCGACGTCGTAGACCTCGCTCTGCATCAGGACCTGCAGATGGACGTGGCCGAGATCCGAGTTGCAGCCGCGCGCGCTGGACTGCGGCGGCACGATCGCCACGAGGTAGCCGTCGAGCCGGCCGAACGTCACGCTGGGCGACAGGCCATGGCCGAACGTGCTGGTGCAGCCGCGGCGCTGGATCGGGCCGTCGCCGTCGTCGCTGACCGCCGCCGCGTCGCTCCGCGCGTCGACGCTGGCCGCGGGCGCGTCGGCCAACCCGGGGACGTCGCGGCAGCCGGCGAGCAGCGCCGCGAGCAGCCAGATCCGGGTGGGCCAGCGGACCGACATCACCCACCTGCGTCGGACAGGTCGATGGTCAGGCCCTCGGCCGCGACGATCGGCGTGAGCTGGGGCGCGTGCTCGGCGGCCCAGGCCTCGGCGGCGCGGGCCACGCCGTCGAGCGCGGCGTCGTCGCGGTCGGGATCGTGGTGGTGCAGGGCGACGCTGCGGGCCTCGGCGGCGCGGCCGAGCGCGAGCACGTCGTCGACCTGCGAGTGGCCCCAGCCGCGCTTGGCGGGCATATCGCCGGCGACGTACTGCGCGTCGTGGATCAAGAGCGAGGTGCCGGCGGCGAACCGCGCCAGCTCGTCGAGCGACGTCGGGATCGGGAACAGCCCGGGCGGTGGGTGCAGCTCGTTGTCGGTCAGGTAGCACAGCGACGTGCCGTCGTCGTCGTCGATGCGGAACCCGATCGACCCGCCCGGGTGGTTGAGCGCGATCGCGGTGATCCGCGCCGAGCCGATGCGGTGCTCGTACGCCGGCTGGCTCAGCTCGATCTGCGCCGGCAGATCGCGAAACCGGACCGGGAAGTGCTCGCCGTCGAACATGATCGGGTTCGACATCCGGAGATTGCCGGCCGCGGTCACCGGGTGCATGAGGATCCGCTGATCGCGGCGATACAGCGGGCCGAAGAACGGCAGGCCGATCAGATGATCCCAGTGCGCGTGGGTCAGGAACAGGTGGAGCGTGCCGTGGTGATCCTCGCGCTCGAGCTGCTTGCCGCACTCGCGGATCCCGGTCCCGGCGTCGAGGATGATCCGCGTGTCGTCGGCGAGCCGGACCTC
>DASWOO010000036.1:0-3109 GCA_036404335.1 Kofleriaceae bacterium | reverse complement strand
CATCAGGGTCGCGACCTCCTCGGCGGTCAGGTTGCGCCAGCGGCCGAGCGGCAGCTCGCCGAGCTGGATCCGCATGATCCGCACGCGCTGCAGCGCCTCGACCGTGTAGCCGAACGCCTCGCACATCCGGCGGATCTGCCGGTTGAGGCCCTGGGTCAGCACGATCCGGAACACCTTGGCGCCGAGCTTGGTGATCTTGCACGGCCGGGTCGTCGCGTCCGACAGCCGGACGCCGGCGGCCATCCCGTCGACAAACTCGGGCGTGATCGCGTGGTCGACCGCGACGACGTACTCCTTGTCGTGCTGGTTCTCGACCCGCAGCACCTCGTTGACGATGTCGCCATCGTTGGTGAGCAGGATCAACCCCTCGGAGTCCTTGTCGAGCCGGCCGATCGGGAACACGCGCTCGGGGTGATCGACGAAGTCGATGATGTTGCCGGCGACGTGGCGCTCGGTCGTGCACGTGATGCCGACCGGCTTGTTGAGCGCGATGTACACCGGCCGGGTGTGCTTGCGCGCGGCGCCGACCTTGTCGCCGTCGAGCCGGACGTCATCGCCGTCCTCGACCTGGGTGCCGAGCTCCGCCGGCACGCCGTTGACCGTGACCCGGCCTTCCGCGATGAAGCTGTCGGCCTCCCGGCGCGAGCACGCGCCGCTGTCGCTCAGGTACTTGTTGAGTCGCACGCCGCGGCACGCTACTCGAAAACCGTGGTCTCGCGCCAGGCGATGCTAGGGTGTGGCCTCCCGTGAGGCTCCTGCTCGTCACCCCGCCGATGACCCAGCTCAACACGCCGTACCCGGCGACGGCGTACCTGACGGGCTTTCTGCGCCAGCACGAGGCGCGGCTCGGGCTCGAGGTCGTCCAGGCCGACGCCGCGCTCGAGCTGTTCCTCCGCGTGTTCAGCCGCGCCGGCCTGGCGCGCATCATCGCCGAGCTGCAGGCCCGCGAGCCGGCGCGCGCCACCCATGACGACCCGGACGACGACCCCGACGACGACCCAGACGACGACCCCGAGGATGACGAAGGCGACCCCGGCATGTCCGACGCGGTCGCGCACCTGCTCGCCCACGCCGATCGCTACCTCGCCACCGTCGACGCCGTCGTCCGGTTCCTGCAAGGCCGCGACCCCGGGCTCGCCCACCGCATCGTCACCCGCGAGCTCCTCCCCGAGGGCCCGCGGTTCGCCGCGATCGACCAGGGCCCCGGCGCCGGCGACGACGACCCGCTCGCCTGGGCGTTCGGCGGCCTGGGCCTCACCGATCGCGCCAAGCACCTCGCCAGCCTGTACATCGACGACCTGGCCGACGCGGTCCGCGACGGCATCCACCCCGAGTTCGAGCTGTCGCGCTACGCCGAGCGCCTGGCCGCGGCGGCCGAGAGCTTCGACCCGCTGCGCGACGCCCTCGAGGGCGCGCCGACCCTGATCGACGTCATGCTCGACGAGCTGTCCGCCGAGCTCCACGCCCGGTACCGGCCCGATCTCGTCGGCCTGACCGCGCCGTTCCCCGGCAACCTGTACGGCGCGTTCCGCATCGCCCGCGCGATCAAGGCGATCGCGCCCGCGACCCGCGCGATCCTCGGCGGCGGCTACGTCAACACCGAGCTGCGCGAGCTGTCCGAGCCCCGGGTGTTCGACTACCTCGACTACGTCGTCGTCGACGACGGCGAGGCGCCGATCCTGGCGCTGCTCGAGCACCTCGCCGATCCCGCCCGGCCCCTGCGCCGAACGTTCGTCCGCGATCCGGACACCGGCCGCGTCCGGTATCACGCCGGCGCCGGCGCCGATGTCTCGATCCGCGACACCGGCACGCCGACCTACGCCGGGCTGCCGCTCGACCGCTACCTGTCGCTGTTCGAGATGCTCAACCCGATGCACCGGCTGTGGTCCGACGGCCGGTGGAACAAGCTGACCATCGCCCACGGCTGCTACTGGAAGCAGTGCACGTTCTGCGACGTCAGCCTCGACTACATCGCGCGCTACGACCGCGCCCCGGCCGACCTCCTGGTCGATCGGATCGAGGCGCTGATCGCCGAGACCGGTCAGACCGGGTTCCACTTCGTCGATGAGGCCGCGCCGCCCGCCGCGCTGCGCGCGCTCGCCGAGCGGTTGATCGCGCGCGGCGTGACGATCACGTGGTGGGGCAACGTGCGGTTCGAGAAGTCGTTCACCCCCGAGCTGGCCCAGCTGCTCGCGCGCTCGGGCTGCGTCGCGATCTCGGGCGGGCTCGAGGCCGCGTCCGACCGCCTGCTCGAGCTGATGAAGAAGGGCGTGACGGTCGAGCAGGTCGCGCGCGTCACCCGCGCGTTCAGCGAGGCCGGCGTCATGGTCCACGCCTACCTCATGTACGGATTCCCGACCGAGACCGCGCAGGACACCGTGGACGCGCTCGAGCGGGTCCGCCAGTTGTTCGCCGAGGGCTGCGTCCAGTCGGCGTTTTGGCACCGGTTCACCGCCACCGTGCACAGCCCGGTCGGCAAGGCGCCCGAGCTGTTCGGGATCAAGCTGCGGACGCTCGATCGGCCCGTGTTCGCGAAGAACGACGTGGCGTTCGACGACCCGACGGGCGTGGACCACGAATGGTTCGCCGCCGGCCTGCGCAAGGCGGTCTACAACTTCATGCACGGCGTCGGGCTCGACGCCGATACCCGATCATGGTTCGCGCGCCCGGGGCAGCGAATGCGCAGCGCGCCCAAGGTCCCCGGGGTCACCGTGCCCCGCGATCTGATCCGGCGCGCGCTGGCCCTACCGGACGCAGCAGATCTCGAATAGCGGATAGCGCGCCGCGCAATCTGGCGGCCCGCGCATTGCAGTCGTCAGAGCCGTGACGATCGAGCAAGTGACATATGTGAACCCGCCCACGTTGCTGGTTGTCGACGACGATCCCGAGATCAGGATGTTGTTGTGCGACCTGTTCAGCCGCGAGGGCTTCCGCGTCGATGTGGCCCAGGATGGTGCGGCGGCGATCTTGTTCCTCGAACATCACGAGCCGCCGTCGGTGATCGTCCTCGATCTGCTGATGCCCGGCATCCTCGGCTCGAGCGTGCTCGATTACCTGGGCAGCCAGTCCAACCTGGCGCACGTCCCGGTCGCGATCGTCTCGAGCTCGC
>DASWOO010000035.1:0-3805 GCA_036404335.1 Kofleriaceae bacterium | reverse complement strand
GCCAGCTGGAGCATACCGATCTCAAACTGAGTGATTAGCGATCCCCGAGGCCGTCGGCGAAGCTGATCAGGATGTCGGCGAACTTGTAGGGGGCCTCGGCGTGGAGCATGTGGCCGGCGCGCGGCAGGGTGGCGCGCTGGGCGTGGGGCAGGGTGGCGGCGAGGGCGTCGAGGGTGCGGCGGAAGTAGGGCGCGGACTGCTCGCCGCCGAGCAGGAGGGTCGGCGTGGGCAGGGCGGCGAGCGAGGCGTAGCGGGGCGGGTAGGCGATCAGGGCGGCGCAGTCGGCGCGGATCGCGGCCCACTTGGCCGTCGAGCGCTCGAGGAAGGCGCGCGGGATGCGGGCGAAGGCCGGCTCGCCCAGGACGCGGCGGAGGAACAGCTCGCCGGCGGCAGGGCCGCCCGAGGCCGCGGCGACCTGGTCGAACTCGGTGAGGAAGTCGGCGGCGGATTCGAGCTGGTCGCCGGTCATCAGCGACGGCGGCGCGTCGGTCGCGGCCATCGGCGGCTCGATCAGCACGAGGCCGGCGAGCGGGGCGCGGCCGGTGCAAGCGAGCGCGAGGCCGACGACGGCGCCGAAGCTCGAGCCGACGACCAGCGCGGGCGCGTCGCCGATGACGCCGGCGAGCTCGGCGGCTGCCTCGTCGACCGACGCGTGCGGCTGGCGATCGTAGGCGAGCAGCTCGAACCGCGCGCGCAGCTTGGGCGAGGCGAGCTGGATCGCCCACGTGGTGTGGTCGGCGGCGCTGCCGTGGACGAACACGACGCGCGGGCCGGCGCCGGCGCCAACGATCGCGACAGGGGACGACATCGCCGGCAGTCTACCCAGCCGGTCCGCGCAGGTACCGCGCGATCGCGGCGGATCACGCCGCGCTCCGCCGCCGCGCTTGACGGCCGCCGTTTGTATGCATATACATACGAAATGTCGGTCTCCACGGCCACGCCGTGCCTGTGCAGCATGCTCCGGCGCGCCACGCGCTCGGTGACCCGGCGCTATGACGACGCGCTGCGTCCGCTCGAGCTGCGGATCACGCAGTTCTCGCTGCTGCGCCAGCTGGTGCGCCACGGCAAGCAGCGGATGCGTGACCTCGCCACGCGGGTCGTGCTCGAGGAGACGGCGCTCAACCGGGCGGTGCGCGGCCTCGAGAGCCGCGGCTGGGTCGCGATCCGGCCGGGCAAGGACGACAAGCGCGAGCGCCTGCTGTCGATCACGGCGGTCGGGCGCAAGCTCCTGGCCGAGGCCGAGCCGCGCTGGCTCGCCGCCCAGCAGCAGATGACCGACGAGCTCGGGCCGACCTGGGACACGCTGCTGCGCGGTCTGGGCGAGGTCACGGACCGGTCGGCGCCATGAGCGGGCGCCGCGTCCACTACGCCTGGTACGTCGCCGGCGTGACGTTCCTCGTGCTGATGAGCGCCGCCGGCGTGCGCGCGACGCCGAGCTTGTTCCTGACGCCGCTCGAGCACGAGCTCGGCTGGAGCACGGCGCTGGTGTCGGGCGCGGTCTCGGTCAACCTCGTGCTCTACGGCCTGGTCGGGCCGTTCGCGGCGGCGATCATGCAGCGGTTCGGCGTGCGCCGCACCGTGCTCGCCGCGCTGTGCGTGCTCGCGACCGGCGTCGCGCTCGGCAGCTTGGTGCGCGAGCCGTGGCAGCTGTACGCGACGTGGGGCGTGGTGATCGGCATCGCGAGCGGCGCGGTGGCGACGGTGCTCGGCGCGACGATCTCGCAGCGCTGGTTCGTCAAGCGCCGCGGCCTGGTCATGGGCATGCTGACCGCGAGCACGGCGACCGGCCAGCTGATCTTCCTGCGGCCGATGGCGTCGTTCATCGAGGCCGACGGCTGGCGCCCGCTCGCCCGGCTGATCGCCATCGTGCTGGTCGCGCTGGTCCCGATCGTCGCCTTGATCCTGCGCGATCGCCCCGAGCAGCTCGGCCTGCGCGCGCACGGCGCCGACCCCGACGCCCCGCCCGCGGCGCTGCCGACCGGTAACCCGTTCAAGCTCGCGCTCGGCGCGCTGGCCCGCGCGACCCGCCACCGCGACTTCTGGCTGCTCGCGGTCAGCTTCTTCGTGTGCGGCGCGACGACCAACGGCCTGATCGGCACGCACATGATCCACGCCTGCGCTGACCACGGCATCGGCGAGGTCCAGGCCGCGACCCTGGTCGCGACGATGGGGATCTTCGACCTGTTCGGCACGACCGCCAGCGGCTGGCTCTCGGACCGCTACGACAGCCGCAAGCTGCTCGCGGTGTACTACGGCCTGCGTGGCGTCGCGCTGATCTACCTGCCGGTCGCGTTCGGCGTGGAGGTCTTCGGCCTGCCGGCGTTCGCGGTGTTCTACGGCCTCGACTGGATCGCGACCGTGCCGCCGACCCTGAAGCTGACGATCGACGCGGTCGGGCCCGTCGACGGGCCGATCGTGTTCGGCTGGCTGTTCACCGCGCACCAGATCGGGGCCAGTGTGGGTGCGCTGACCGCCGGCATCGTGCGAACGGAGACTCACACCTACACGCCGGCATGGCTCGGCGCTGGAATGATCTGCATCGCCGCGTCCGTCGTCGTGCTGCGGATCGGCCGGCCTGCCGCGCATCGCCGCAGCGCGTTTGTCGCGTCGTAGTTGTACGATGCCGGCGTATGAGCCGAATGAGGGCGCTCTGGTGTGTCGTGCCGTGGCTGGTGGCCGCGGGTTGCGGCGGTGGCAGCAGTGGCGGCGGCGCGGTGGGTGGCGATGACGATGGCGGTGGCGGCGGGATGCCGTTGCCGCTGCCGTCGCCGGCCTGCGCCGCGGCGTCGGCGGGCAGCGCGACGGTGGCGCCGCTCGCGCTGGCGTACACGCTGAAGGATCGGTTCCAGGAGGCATGGCTGGGCTCGGCGTCGGTGGTCGATCTCGACGGCGACGGCGTGATGGAGATCGTCGTGCCGCGCGACGACTTGCTCGAGGTCTGGCATGCGGGGCCCGGCGCCGGCGGCACGCTGCTGTGGTCCAAGCAGATGCCCGGGCGGATCTGGGCGTCGCCGGTCGTCGCCGAGATCGTCAAGGGTAAGGCGGGGACCAAGACCAACCAGATCGCCGTCGCGTCGCGCGGCGAGGTCCACCTGCTCGACGCCACCGGCAAGGAGATGCCGGGCTTCCCGTTCCACTGGCAGGACGAGATGCGCGGGCTCGCGGCGGGCGACATCGACGGCGACGGCAACCTCGAGCTGGTCGCGACCACGACCACGCCGGCGGCCGAGACCTACCCGCGCGACAGCGTGGTGGCGATCTACAACGAGGGCAGCATGGTGCACGGCTTCCCG
This sequence comes from Kofleriaceae bacterium, assembly GCA_036404335.1. GTDB lineage: Bacteria > Myxococcota_A > Polyangia > Haliangiales > Haliangiaceae > JABFXX01. The sequence goes on along the minus strand of DASWOO010000035.1, from coordinate 512 downwards.
CCGAACTCCAGCGGCACCTCGGGCTGCACCGCGGACGCGTGCTTCATCACCGGCGGCTACGACCAGAACATCGCGCTGGGCGACGTCGACGGTGATCACCAGGTCGACGTGTTCGTCAGCCAGGACAACGCGTACCTGTCGCTGCACAGCGGCACCGGCGGCGCGTTCCCCGCCGCGCCGATCTTCCAGAAGCGCACGAAGTTCCCGGGCATCCGCTGGATGCTCGACTACGCCCAGGCCCAGGCCGGGTTCTCTGACAACGACGCCGATCTCCAGGCGCACTTCACCAACACCGGGCCGTCGATCGCCGACCTCGACGGCGACGGCACCGCCGAGCTGATCGCGCTGGGCTCGCTGCAGAACGTCGGCCAGGACGACCGCGAGCAGGGCGTCGGGCTGTTCGTCGCGCATCACGATGGCACGCGGCCGGCCGAGTGGGTCGCGCCGCCGGTGTTCTCGTCGTACCTCGGCGGCCTGTGGGACAGTACAGATAACATCGTCGGAATGACCAA
>DASWOO010000034.1:0-1816 GCA_036404335.1 Kofleriaceae bacterium | reverse complement strand
GGCCTCGAGCTCGGCGGTGGTCGCCTTGCGGAACGCGGCCAGCTCGTCGCGCACGGTCTGCGCCTCGCGCATCGCCTCGCCGTGGGCGTGCTCGGCGATCGATCGCGCGCGCTCGGCCGCCTCGAGCGAGGTCGACAGCCGGGTGATCTCGAAGCCGAGGCTGGTGATCTCCCGCGAGGTCTTCTGCGGATCTTCTGACTCGGGCGCGTCCGGGTTCAGCGTCGGCGCCTGCATCGCCTGCGCGAGCTGCTGGTGCATCTCGCCGACCCGGCGGGCGAACGCGTCGCGCTCCTCCTCGACCACGGCGCGAACCTTGCGCTCCATGTCGAGCCACGACGCCAGCGTGCCGTGCAGGCCGACCGGCGGCGGCAGGGTCCCGCTCGCCGGCAGCAGGCGGATCATCAGGCTACCGACGAGGATGATCTCGCCGGTCGGCACCGGGGCGCGCGCGACCTTGTTCGGCCCGACGAAGATGCCGTTCGAGCTGCCGAGATCCTCGACCCACAGCGCGCCCTGCTCCAGGAAGAACCGGGCGTGCATGCGCGACACCCGCGGGTCCTCGCTACGGATCTGACACTCTGCGCCACGCCCGACGATGACCGGATCGCCGCCTAGCGCGAACGAGCGGTCGACCCCGTCGACATCGGAATACACCAAGGTCGCCATTGCCGAAGCCGCGACGCTATCATGTCCGGGCGCTTAGCGCCTCGATCAGCGCCTCTGCGGTGGCCAGCGCGCGCTGTGAATCGTCGTCGAGCAAGGTGACATGGCCCATCTTGCGGCCGGGCGCGGGCGCGTCCTTGCCGTACAGATGGAGCCGGGCCTCGGGCCGGGCGAGCACCGCCTGCCAGTTGGGCGGGCCGGCCGACCACAGATCGCCGATCAGGTTGACCATCACCGCGCCGGTCAGCGGCCGCGGATCGCCCAGCGGCATGCCGCACACCGCCCGGATGTGCTGCTCGAACTGCGACGTCGCGCACGCGCCGTAGGTGTAGTGGCCGCTGTTGTGGGTGCGCGGCGCGATCTCGTTGACCAGCAGCCGGCCGTCGGCGAGCTCGAACAGCTCGACCGCCATCACGCCGACGTGGCCGAGCGCCTCGGCGACCGACACCGCGATCGCCTCGGCGGCCGCCCGCCGGTCGGCCGGCATCGGCGCCGGCGCCTGCGTGGTGTGCAGGATGTGGCGGCGGTGGACGTTCTCGGCGATCGGATAGATCTGGATCTGGCCGTCGAGGCCGCGGGCGAGGATGACCGAGACCTCGCGGACGAACGCCACGACTTCCTCGGCGACCGCGGGCTCGCCGCGCAGCTTGGTGAGCTGCGCCGCGGCGTCGGCGCCGGCGTCGATCCGGACCTGGCCCTTGCCGTCATAGCCGGCGCGCCGGACCTTGAGGATCGCCGGGCGGCCGACCGCGGCGAGCGCGGCCTCGACGTCGGCGTTGTCGACCGGCGCCCAGCGCGCCTGGGGCAGGCCGAGCCCGTCGAGGAACTGCTTCTGGACCAGGCGGTCCTGGATCGTGCGCAGCACGCCGGCGGCGGGCCGGACCGGCGCGATCGCCTCGAGCGCGTCGAGCACGTCGGCGGGCACGTGCTCGGTGTCGAGGGTGATCACGTCGACCTGGGCGGCCAGGTGGCGGGCGGCCTCGATGTCGTCGAGCGCGCCGACCACGACGCCGTCGGACACCTGCGCGGTCGGGCACCGGGGGCTCGGGTCGAGCACGATGATGCGATAGCCCATCTGCCGGGCCTCGATCGCCATCATCCGGCCGAGCTGGCCGCCGCCGAGCACGCCGATCGTGGCGCCGGGCCCGAGCGG
>DASWOO010000033.1:0-2774 GCA_036404335.1 Kofleriaceae bacterium | reverse complement strand
GGCGTCAAGCTGCCGGCCCACCACCTGGTGCGGCTGGCGATCGGCGTGCCGTTCCTGATCGGCGCGGTCACGCTGATGGTCCAGACCCGCTCGGGGCAGCGGCGCGAGACCACGCAATCGAGCCTGCTCGCCGCGCTCGAGCAATCGGCGTCGCGGATCTCGATCGGCCGGCTCAGCGTGCTGGTGATCGGCGAGACCGGCGTGGGCAAGGAGCGCTTCGCCGAGCGGATCCACGAGATGTCGCCGCGCCGCGCGTCGGCGTTCGTGCGGATCAACTGCTCGGCGATCAGCGAGCCGCTGCTCGAGGCCGAGCTGTTCGGCAGCGAGACCGCCGGCAAGCTCGGCCAGCTCGAGCTCGCCGACGGCGGCACCGCGTTCCTGTCCGACGTCGACCAGCTGCCCAACACGCTGCAGCAGAAGCTGCTGCGCGCGATCGAGGACGCGGCGGTGCGCCGGGTCAACGCGGCGCGCGCCCGGCCGATCGACGTGCGCTACGTGGCGTCGACGTCGAAGGATCTGGCGGCCGAGGTCGAGGACGGCCGGTTCCGCCGCGACCTGTACTTCCGGCTCGCCGGCGCGACGTTCACCGTGCCGGCGCTGCGCGAGCGCAAGGACGAGATCCTGCCGCTCGCCGAGCAGTTCATCGGCTCGGCCGCCGCGCCGCTCGGCCGGTCGTTCGCGCTGTCCGAGGACGCCCGCCAGTGGCTCGCCTCGCACGACTGGCCCGGCAACATCCGCGAGCTGCGCAACGCGTGCGAGCGCGCCGTCCTGCTCGCCACCGGCGCGCTGATCGAGCGCCACCACCTGGCGACGATCGAGGATCCGGCCAAGCGCCCGCCGGACCAGCGGATCCGCCGCTCGGCCACGATCCCGCCGCCGATCGGCATCCGCGCGCCCAGCGCCGCCGACATGCCGACCCAGGTCCGCGCCACCGTCGCCGAGCTCGAGAAGCAGCGCATCCTCGAGGCGCTCGACCGCTGCGCCGGCAACCAGACCCGCGCCGCCGAGATGCTCGGGATCTCGCGGCGCACGCTGATCAACCGGCTCGACGAGTACGGCATTGCCCGCCCGCGCAAGCGCGAAGAATAATAAGCAGGGCCACGGAAATTTACGTGCGGGGCGTGTCTTTCCCGCGATGACTCTACAATCGACGTTTGTACGCTGCGGCTTGCTGGGGCTGTCACTGACCATCGCGGCGTGCGCGACCGACGATGGCATCGATGACCCGTTGACCAGCGAGGCCGCCTCCAGCCTGTCGGCGGCGGCGTGGGGCAACGAGGCCCAGGCCGGCGAGACCTACTACAACGCGGCGGTCGCGTCGATCAACGGCAAGACCATCCAGGTCGCCGTCGGCGACAACACCGGCCTCGTGTACGACGGCAATCACACGAACCTGTACTGGCGCAAGATGACGACGAACGCCTCGTGGACGACCTGGTCCCGGATCACCGGCCAGGAGGCCAGCTCCAAGGTCAGCCTCGCCGCGTTCAACGGCTACATCTACATGGTCCACACCGGCGGGGACGACAGCTCGGCCACCTGGTACTCGCGGTTCGATCCGAACAGCGAGACCTGGAGCCAGAACTCGCAGATCCCGGCGTATCCCAGCTACAACGGCCCGCCGGCGATCGTCGCGTACAACAACCTGCTGTACTTCATCGCCTCGCAGTCCAACGGCGTGATGTGGGTCGCGACGATGACGCCCGGCGAGGGCTTCTCGGCTCCGATCGGGATCAACCACCACACGTCGACCGGCCGGCCGTCGGCGGCGGTGCTGAACGGCAAGCTGTACATCGCGCACACGCTGCTCGCGCCGAACGACACGACGCTGGTCTACGGCACGTTCGACGGCACGACGTGGAGCTATCCGCTCCACATCAAGAACGGCACCGCCGCCGACATCTACGGCCGCGAGGCCGCGATCGCGACAGATCAGGGCGTGCTGCAGCTGGTGCACACGATCGGCACCGGCGACTCCGAGCCGGTCTACTGGACGTACTTCGACGGCTGCAACTGGGCCGGCGCCGAGGTCACGCTCGCCGACTGGCGGACGTCGCAGGCGCCGGCGCTGACCCAGGGCGGCCCCGGCCTGGTCATGACGACGACCTCGGACGACTACGACTGGTTCTGGCAGACGCTCGATCAGCGCAACGTCATCTCGCACACGTACACGCATCCGCGGATCACCCGCCCGCCGGTCGTGCCGATCTGCAACATCGTCGCCCAGCCCTGAGCGGCGATGGCGTAAGGTCCGGCCGATGAAGCTGGTAGCGTTGCCCGGGCCGGCCGCGGCGTTTGTCGTCGCGGGCGGGCGAGACGTCGACATGGCGAAGCTGAGCCTCGAGGTCGCGGCGGGCGAGCACGTGCGGGTGACGGACGAGCGAGGCGACGAGCTCGGGCTGGCGGTCGGCGACCCGGACAACGCGCGGCTGCGGTTGATGGCGACGCCGGCCGACGGGTTCCCCAAGATCGACGGGGCGCTGCTGGGCTGGCGGGTGGAACGGGCGCTGCGCTGGCGCAAGGCGCTGGGCCTGCCCGGGCCGGACCACGCGTACCGGCTGGTGCACGGCGCCGGCGATGGCCTGCCCGGGTTCGCGTGCGATGTCGTCGGCTCGCACGCGGTCGTCTATGTCTACGGCGCCGGGCTGCGCGCGCTCGGCAAGCAGCTCGCCGAGGCGGTCGTCGGGTTCGCCAAGCTGCGCGGCGCGGTGGTCAAGCTGCGGGCGCGCGGCGGCGCGGACAGCGTCGAGCAGGACGTCGTCGGCGCGGCGCCC
>DASWOO010000032.1:0-5747 GCA_036404335.1 Kofleriaceae bacterium | reverse complement strand
CGCGCCGAGATCGGGGTTGCCGCGGTAGAGCGGCGAGCCGCAGGTCACGCACCGCGCGGTCTTGCGCCGCGCGAACGCCTGCCGGCGATGCACGGTGTCGCAGTAGCCACACAGGACCAGCTCGGGCGGCGGCACGGCGCTGTCCGATGCAATGCCGGAGCCGGACCGAGCGCCGTCTGGACAGCCCGCTCTGTCACAAACCTGTGCGCTTTGGCCCGCTGTGTCGTCCACGCTCGTCGTTTAGCGCGGCGATGCCGGGTTTTCTAGTGGTGGTTGTCGAACTTGACCCCGGCCTCGACCTGGCTGATCGCCTGGCGGGTCAGCTGGAGCGCCTTCTCGCGGTGGCCACCCTTGTCGTGATCGGCCGCGTCGAGGGAGCCGGCCGCGGCGCGCAGGTGCTCGAGCGCGTCCTGCATCTTGGGCTGGGGATCGGCCGACGCGGTGCTCGTCGTGACGTCGCGGCCGATCATCGCCGCGAGCAGACCGACCAGGGCAAAGGAGGTGAGCTTCCAGGGGTTACGCATATGCGCGATGGACGCGACCGGGCGCGCGCTGGTTAAAGAGCGGGTTAAGCGCCCTGCCCCGGTGGCCCGGGCATCGAACGTGCGCGAGCGCGCATGCTAGGGTCGCGGCCGTGTCCGCCCGCCGGATCGTCGTCGTCGCAGCCGTCGTGATGTCGGCCGCCGTCGCGCGCGCCGATCGCGACCGGCTCGTGCTCGACGCCGGCGACTGGCGGCTGCGCGGCACGCTCGAGCTCGGGCTCGACACCGGCATGGCGGCGCGGCCGTTCTCGATTGCCCCCGACGCGTGGTACGGCGTCGCGCCGCGGCTCACGGTCGGCATCGTCCACTCGAACGCCGCGGTCGGCCTGATCGACGCCGGCGGCTCGGCGTGCTTCCGCGGCCCGAGCGGCACCTGCGCGCACGTCTATCGCGGCAGCGGCCTCGACGCGCTGTGGTCGTGGCTCGCCGGCGACCTGGCGATCGCGTCGCGCGTCCGGCTGCTCCTGCGCGACATCGATCCGGTGAAGCCGGCGGTCACGCTCGGCGGCCTGGTCCGCTGGACCCGCGGCGACCTCGCGATCACCGGCGATCCGTATCTCCGCCTCGGCCTCGCCCACCAGGGCGACGGCAACCGCGCGGCCGTCGTCGTGCCGCTGTGGCTCGCCTGGCAGCCGGTCGAGCGCTGGCGGGTCGCGCTGCACACCGGCTGGGACACCGAGCTCGCGACCTGGCGCGACGGCTGGCACGTCCCGTTCGGCCTCGACCTCGACCACCAGCTCGGTCCCGAGCTCGACGTCGGCCTCGAGGCCGGGTTCCCGCACCTGCTCGGCCCGCAGAACAACATCAAGCTGCGCTCGGCGTCGATCTACGTCGCGTATCGGCCTCGCTAGATCCCCAGGTACGCCGCGCGGATCTCCGGGTTGGCGGCCAGCTCGGCGCTGCGGCCGGTCAGCCGGACCCGGCCGGTCTCGATCACGATGCCGCGCTGGGCGATCGCGAGCGCCTTTTGCAAGTTCTGCTCGACGAGCAGGATCGTCATGCCGGCCTGGTGGAGCTCGGCGATCGTCGCCATCAGCTGATCGACCAGCAGCGGCGACAGGCCGAGGCTGAGCTCGTCGAGCATCAGCAGCGATGGCTCGCTCATCAGCGCGCGGGCGATCGCGCACATCTGCTGCTCGCCGCCGGACAGGCTGCCGGCGAGCTGGGCCTTGCGCTCGGCGAGCCGCGGGAACAGCGCGAGCATGCGCGCGAGGTTCGCCTTGGCGCGGCCGCGGGCGCGCCTGGTGTACGCGCCGAGCTGCAGGTTCTCGAGCACGGACAGCTGCGGCCACAGCTCGCGGCCCTCGGGGACGAGCGCGAGGCCCAGCTCGGCGCGGCCGGCGGCGGGCACGCCGGCGAGCGACCGGCCGCGGAACCGGACCTCGCCGGTGCGCGGCGGGCGCAGCCCGGTGATCGCGCGCAGGGTCGTGGTCTTGCCCGCGCCGTTGGCGCCGAGCAGGGTCACGATCTCGCCGGCGTGGACGTCGAGGCTGAGGCCGTGCAGGACCTGGACGTCGTCGTAGTAGACGTCGAGGTGATCGACCTCGAGCAGCGGCGCGGTCACGGCGCGACCTCGGCCGCGCTGCCCAGGTACGCGGTGATCACCGCCGGGTCGGCGACGACCTCGGCCGGCGTGCCCGCCGCGATCCGCACGCCGCGGTCGAGCACGACGATGCGATCCGACAGGCTCATCACCGCCGGCATGACGTGCTCGATCAGGATCACGGCGATGCCGCGGTCGTCGCGCAGCCGGCGGATCAGCGCGGCGAACGCCAGCACCTCGGTCGGGTTGACGCCGGCGATGACCTCGTCGAGCAGCATCACGCGCGGCCCGGTCGCCAGCGCGCGCGCCAGCTCGAGCCGCTTGCGCCCGGCCAGGGTCAGGGCCGCGGGCAGCTGGCCGGCGCGGTCAGCGAGCCCGACGAAGTCCAGCGCCTCGGCCGCGCGATCGCGCGCCCGGTCGTGGCCGTGGCCCGCGGCATGGATCGCGGCGACGATGACGTTCTCGAGCACGGTCAGGGTCCCGAACGGCCGCACGATCTGGTGGGTGCGGACGATACCCGCCTGGACCGCCTTGTGCGCCGGCCCGGTGACCCGGCGGCCGTCGAGCCGGACCTCGCCGGAGGTCGGCGCGACCGACCCGGCGAGCACGCTGAACAGCGTGGTCTTGCCCGCGCCGTTGGGGCCGATCACGCCGAGGATCTCCCCGGGCGCGAGCTCGAGCTCGACGCCGTCGAGCGCGGTCAACCCGCCGAACCGCTTGGTCAGGCCGCGCGCGACCAGGAGGCTCACGCCGTCTCCCTGCGCAGCGACTCGACCGTCCGCCGGTACAGCCCGGTCAGGCCGAGCGGCTCGAACAGGATGATCAGGATCAGCAGCACGCCGTACAGCCCCAGGTACAGATCGGGGTACGACGCCAGCAGCTTGGTCCGGATCAGCACGAACACGACCGCGCCGAGCAACGGCCCGAGCGACGTGCCGATGCCGCCGACCACCGCCATCAGCACGAACGTGATCGACCGGTCGAACCCGAGCATGTCGTTGGGCTCGATGAACCCGAAGTACGACGCCCACAGCCCGCCGCACAGGCCGACCACCGTGCCCGACAGCACGAAGATCAGGTCCTGGTAGAACGTCGTCGAGATCCCGACGTCGGCCGCGGCCTCGGCGTCGGCCTTGATCGCCAGGAGCCGGAGCCCCAGGCTCGAGCGCCGCATCACGTACGACGCCAGCGCGACCGCCGCGGCGACGATCAGCGCCCACCAGTACAGCTGGTACTTGAGCACCGCGTCGATCGGCAGCGACAGCCCCGACGACCCGCCGGTGAAGCTGTCCCAGTAGGTCAGCACCAGCCGGCTGACCTCGCCGAAGCCGATCGTCGCGATCGAGAAGTACGGCCCGCGCAGCCGCAGCATCGGGTGCGCGAGCAGCGCGAACATCCCGGCGACGATCGCGCCGCCCAGCCACGCCGCCGGGGCCGGCGCGTGCAGGCTCAGCATCAGCCGGCCGGCGACGAACGCGCCCAGCCCGAACATCGATGCGTGGCCGAAGCTGACCTGGCCGACGAACCCGCCCATCCAGTTCCACGCCAGCACGCCGGCGATCAGGATGAACGTCGACGTCAGCAGATTATGCGCATACGGCGACAGCTCGAGCGCGACCGGCAGCACGCCGAGCACGACGGTCACGCCCGCGAACCCGCCGGCCGCCCGGCGCGGGAGCAGCGGGGCGGAGGTCACGCCAGCACCCGCTGGCCGAACAGCCCGCCCGGCCGCACGATCAGCACGAGCACGAGCAGGACGAAGCCGACCGCGGTGGTCAGGTACGCCGGCAGGATCAGGATCGAGAACACCTCGGCGGCGGCGACGATCAGCGCGGCGGCCGCGACGCCGGTGATGCTGCCCAGGCCGCCGAGCACGACGACGACGAACGACTTGAGCAGCTCCGACGAGCCCGACGCCGGATTGAACGGGAAGATCGTCGCGAACAGCACGCCGGCGATGCCCGACAGCGCGGTGCCGAGGCCGAACGTCAGCATGTAGATCCGGTGGACGTCGATGCCGACCAGGGTGCAGCTGTCGGGGTTCTGCGCGACGGCGCGGATCGCGCGGCCGAGCTGGGTCCGGCGCAGCAGCGCCTGCAGGCCGACGGCGATCACGATCGCGATGACCAGCACGACCAGCCGGCCGACCGCGACATGGGTCCCGGCGATCGCCCACGACGCGGAGGTCGACGGCGTGCGGATGAACTGGTCATTCCCGGTGAACGCCAGATAGGCAATGTTGCGCAGCACCAGCCAGACCCCGAACAGCAGCAGCAGGGACGCCGGGCCACCGGCGGCGCCGCGCGGCAGGCGCTGGACCAGCCCGGCGTAGATCGCCACCCCGAGGCCGAAGGTCAGCAGCGCGACGATCGGGATCGCCAGGTACGGATCGATCCCGGCGCGCTCGTGGAGGATCCACCCCAGATAGGCCCCGACCATGATCACCCCGCCGTGCGCGAGGTTGACCACCCGCAGCACGCCGTAGATCAGGCCCAGGCCGTAGGCCATCGTCGCGTACAGCCCGGCGAGCAGCAGCGCCGCGACCGTCATGTCCAGTAGCCGCGCCATCACGGCGCGCAGCGCGGATTGGGCGCGATGCCGGCCGCGGTGGCGACCGCTTCCGGGAGGATGATCGGCGACGTGCCGTCGGGCAGGTTCTGCTGCAGCACGAAGCCGTTCTGCGCGTCGCCGCCGTGGTCGGCGGGGAACTCGAGCGCGCCGCCGGGCAACAGCGAGTCCATCTTGATCGCGGCGAGCTTGGCGCGCACGGCCTCGCGGTCGGTCGAGCCGGCCTGCTGGATCGCCGTGAACAGCGCGCGCGCCGCCTCGTAGCCCAGCGCCTGGAACCACTCGGGCGTGCGCCCGCCGTACTTCGCCTTGAACGCATCGACGAACTTCTTGGCCGCCGGGATCTTGTCGGCGAGCAGCGCGCTCCACCACACGCCCGACACGACGTAGGCCGTCGCGTCCTTGCCCAGCGTGTCGATCGCCTGCTTCTCCGCGCCGCGCGCGCCATAGCTCACGACCTTATGGCACAGCCCGGCGTCGAGGTACTGCTTGTGCATCGTGATGTAGTCCGGCAGGTGAGCATCGGCGAGGAACAGGTCGGCGCCGGCGACCTTGACCTTGCCGAGCAGCGCGCTGAAGTCCTTGCTGTTGACCTCGAACGACTCGTCGACGGCGATCACGTAGCCGCCGGCGGACTTCGCGACGAAGTCGGCGACGCCCTTGTGGAAGTCCTTGCCGTGCGCGTTGTTCTCCCACAAGAGCGCGATCTTCGCCGGCCTGGGCAGCTTGCCGGCGCGCTGCTCCGCGTCGATCCACTGCATCAAGGTCGCGCCGAGCAGCTCGACCGGCGACAGCGCGCCGAAGATGTACTTGTAGCCGCGCTTGTAGATGTCGCTCGCCGCGCCGCCGCCGTTGACGTACGGCACCTTGTTCTGCTCGGCGACGGTGGTCTGGGCCTCGACCAGCGACGTCGAGTAGGTGCCGAGCAGGAAGTCGACCTTGTCGCTGTTGATCAGCTTGTCGGCGAGGCTGACCGCGGTCGCCTGCGTGCTGGTGTCATCGTGCAGCTGGAGCACGACCGGCCGCTTCCTGCCGGCGATCTCGAGCCCGCCCTGCTGCCTCACCTCCTCGAACGCCAGCTCGTAGCCCTCCTT
>DASWOO010000031.1:0-1537 GCA_036404335.1 Kofleriaceae bacterium | reverse complement strand
GGCGGGCCCGAGGGCGACTTCGATCTGCAGTACCTGACCGATGAGGTGCCGCGCGCGCTCGGCCGCGCCGACGACGGCCTGCAGCGGGTCACCCAGATCGTGCGGTCGATGAAGCTGTTCGCCCATCCGTCGACCGTGCTCGCGCTGACCGATCTCAACCGCGCGATCGAGGCGACGCTGGTCGTCGCCCACAACGAGTACAAGTACGTCGCCGAGCTGGTCACCGACCTCGCGCCGGGGCTGCCGCCGATCGCGTGCTTCATCAACGAGCTCAACCAGGTCGTGCTCAACATCGTGGTCAACGCGGCGCACGCGATCGCCGCGGTCGTCGCCGGCACGACCGCGCGCGGCACGATCGCGGTCGCGACCCGGCGCGACGGCGACGATGTCGTGATCGCGATCCGCGACACCGGCGGCGGCATCCCCGACGCGATCCGCGACCGGATCTTCGACCCGTTCTTCACGACCAAGGAGGTCGGCAAGGGCACGGGCCAGGGCCTGGCGATCGCCCACACGATCGTCGTCGAGAAGCACCGCGGCAAGCTGTGGTTCGACACCGAGCCGGGCCGCGGCACGACGTTCTACATCCGGATCCCGATCGCCGGCTATGTCTCGAGCGGCTCGGACAGCACCGCGCCGTGGCTGTCGATGACCCGCGCGTAGTAGTGGGCGCTGTCCTTGGGCGTGCGGCGCTGGCTGCCGAAGTCGACGTGGACGATGCCGAACCGCTTGGAGAACCCGAGCGACCACTCGAGGTTGTCGAGCAGCGACCACACCATGTAGCCGCGCAGATCGACGCCCTGCTGGATCGCGGCGTGGACCGCGCGCAGGTGGCCGCGCAGGTACGACACCCGCAGCGGATCGTGGATCCGGCCGTTCTCGGCGACCGGCGGATCGTAGAACGCCGCGCCGTTCTCCATGATGTAGAGCGGCGGGTTGCCGTAGCGCTCCTTGATCCAGACCAGCAGCTCGGTGAACGCCTTGGGGTACACCTCCCAAGAGGTCTCGGTGTACGTCGACTGCGGCTGGCGGACGACCGCGGCGCGCAGCGGGTAGCCCTTGGGATCGTGGCGGCGGACGCTGCGCGTGTAGTAGTTGACGCCGATGAAGTCGATCGGCTGCTTGATCAGCGCCAGGTCGCGATCGGGCCACTTCGGCCAGGCGTCGTCGAAGATCTCGGTCATCTCCGGCGGGTAGCTGCCGAGCAGCGCCGGATCGAGGTACTGGCGATTCATGTAGGCGTCGACGCGGTTGGCGGCGGCGACGTCCTCGGCCGAGTCCGACGCGGGGGTCTGCGGCTCGAGGTTGACGACCAGGCCGATCTGGTGCTTGCCGACCGCGCGGTACGCCTGGACCGCGGCGCCGTGCGAGCGCATCAGGTGGTGCGACGCGATCGGCGCCTCGTACTTGTTGCGGTGGCCGGGGGCGAGCGCGCCGTGCAGGTAGCCGCCGTCGGACACGACCCACGGCTCGTTGAGCGTCGCCCAGCGATGGACGCGATCGTCGAGCCGGCGATACACGGTGGTCGCGTACTCGG
>DASWOO010000030.1:0-5864 GCA_036404335.1 Kofleriaceae bacterium | reverse complement strand
CTGGCCTTGCGGAACCTCGCGCCGTCGAGCTTGTCGGCGAACACCAGCGCCGGCGCGCCGTCGCAGCGCCGGACGTCGCCGCGGGTCTGGTAGCGAAAGATCCCGTCGGGGCCGGCGGTGACGTCGAGCCCGTAGTCCTGGTCGAGGCCGACCCCGCCGATCGGCGTGCGCGCGAGCTCGATCCACCGGCCGGCGTCGAGCCGCAGGATGACCGCCTCGGCCTGGCCCGGGCCGGTGATCTTCGCGACCACGTAGTCCTGGCCCTGATAGCGCGCGCCGCTCAGCTGCGCCCGGATCAGCCGTGGCGCCAGCTTGACGTCGCCGTGCCCGGGGAAGTGCACGACGCCATCGACGTCCAGGGTCGCGTCGCCCGCGCCGGTCGCCAGCGTCGCCAGCGGCGCCGCCCCGGCCGCGCCGGCGGTCATGATCACGAGCCCGAGCGCGCGCGGCAACACCATGCGCTCATGCTAGCGTGCGCCCGTTGTTCGCGCCGACTGACTACACGTTCGATCTTCCGCCCGAGCTGATCGCCCAGGAGCCCGCCGCCGCGCGCGATGCGTCGCGCCTGCTGCACGTCCACGCCGACGGCGCGCTGTCCGATCACCGGTTCCCCGACATCGTCGAGCTGCTGCCCGCCGACGCCGTGGTGATCGCCAACGACACCCGGGTGATCCCCGCGCGCGTGCTCGGCCACAAGGCCTCGGGTGGCGCGGTCGAGCTATTGTTCCTCGAGCCCGAGCCGACCACGCCGGCGCCTGAGGGCACGTCGGCCTGGCGCTGCCTGGCCAAGGCCCGCCGCGCGCTGCACCCCGGGCAGCAGGTCCACGTCGACGGCGGCGGCCCGGCCCTCGAGATCCTGACCGACCGCGCCGCCGACGGCTCGCTCGCGGTCGCCGCGCCCGGCGACGGCCTCGCGTTCCTCGACGCCCACGGCCACATCCCGCTGCCGCGCTACATCGCCCGCGACGACCGCGCCGACGACCGCGAGCGCTACCAGACCATGTTCGCCCGCGCGCCCGGCGCCGTCGCCGCGCCGACCGCCGGCCTGCACATGACCCCGGCGATCGCCGCGCGGCTGACCGCGCGCGGCGCCACGCTCGCGACCCTCACGCTGCACGTCGGCTGGGGCACGTTCGCGCCGATCCGCGAGGACGACGTCCGCCACCACCGCATGCACCGCGAGCGCTACGACATCCCGCCCGCCACGGCTGCGCTGATCGCCTCGGGCCGGCCGATCGTCGCGCTCGGCACCACCGCGCTGCGCGCGCTCGAGTCCGCCGCCACCGGCCCGCGCACCGTCGCGGTCGGCCCCGGCGCGACCGAGATCTTCATCTATCCGGGCGCCGGCCACACCTTCCAGATCGCTGACCACCTGATCACCAACTTCCACCTGCCCGAATCGACCCTGCTGATGCTGGTTTGCGCGTTCGCCGGCACCGACCGGATCTTCGCCGCCTACCGCCACGCGATCGCGGCGGGTTATCGGTTCTACAGCTACGGCGACGCGAGCTTGCTACATCGGCTATAACGCGCGGTCCGTGCGCTTCGACCTCCCGACCCCAGGCTTCTCGTTCGAGCTGCTGGCCACGATGGGCCACGCCCGCGCCGGCGTGCTGCACACGCCGCGCGGCGACATCCCGACGCCCGTGTTCATGCCGGTCGGTACGCTCGGCACCGTCAAGGCAATGACCGCCGACGAGCTGCGCGCGCCGCCGCTCGACGCCCGGATCATCCTGGGCAACACCTATCACCTGTACCTGCGCCCCGGCCTCGAGATCATGGGCGCCGCCGGCGGCCTCCACAAGTTCGCCGCGTGGGACCGGCCGATCCTGACCGACTCGGGCGGCTTCCAGGTGTTCTCGCTCGCGGCGATCAATGCGATCGACGACGACGGCGTGACGTTTCGCTCGCACATCGACGGCAGTAAGCACCGCCTGACCCCCGAGGTCTCGATGCAGATCCAGGCCGTGCTCGGCTCGGACATCGCGATGTGCTTCGACCAGTGCCCGCCCGGCGACGCCGCGCCCGAGGTCCACGAGGTCGCGCTCACCCGGACCACGGCGTGGGCCGCGCGCTGCCGGCAGGCGCCGCGCGCGGAGGGCCAGGCGCTGTTCGGCATCGTGCAGGGCGGCATCGACCTCGAACGCCGCGTGCGCCACCTGGCGGAGATCACCGCGCTCGACTTCGACGGCCACGCGCTCGGCGGGCTCGCGGTCGGCGAGCGCATCGAGGACACCTACCGGATCCTCGACGAGGTCGCGCACCTGCTACCGGCCGGCCGGCCGCGTTACCTGATGGGCGTCGGCACCCCGCAGGACCTGGCGCGCGGCATCGCCGCCGGCATCGACATGTTCGATTGCGTGATGCCGACGCGCAACGCGCGCAATGGCTACCTGTTCACCAGTGCAGGTCGGGTCAACATCCCCAACGCCAAGTACAAGGCGGACTTCGGTCCGGTCGACCCGGAATGCCCGTGCGCGACCTGCCAGACCCACTCCCGCGCCTACCTGCGACACTTGTACATCGCCAAAGAGATCCTGTACTCGCGGCTCGCAACCCTGCACAACCTCACATTCTATGCCCGCCACGTCCGCCGGCTCCGCGACGAGATCCTCGCGAGCGGCGAGCGCGCTTGACCCACTTTGCCGCGGGTGCTACTAACCCCCGGAATTTCCGAGGTTACCCGCCATGAATGCCTTGTCCTCCGTTGTCCCGCTGCTCGTGATGTTCGGCATCTTCTACATGATCCTGATCCGGCCGCAGGTGAAGAAGCAGAAAGAGCACCAGGCGATGCTGGGCAAGCTGGGTAAGGGCGACGAGGTCATCACCCGTGGCGGCGTGATCGGCAAGATCACCGGCGTCGGCGATGATGGCGTGCTCGTGCTCGAGCTCCAGGAGAAGGTGCGCGTGCGCGTTCCGCGCGCTTACGTCGAGGGTCGGTGGGACGGCAAGGTCCCCGAGTCGGCCATCAAGAACGCTGCGTAAGATCTACGGCTAGGGGACATCATGGATCGCAGTCTCAAGTGGCGGACCGTCGGGCTGCTCGTGGGCCTCGTGTTGTGCGCGGCAGTGCTGGCACCGACGTGGCCCGGTTTGGCCTCGCTCCCGGCGTGGTTTCCGTTCAAGAAGAAGATCAACCTGGGGCTCGATCTCCAGGGCGGTGTGCACATCGTCTACACGATCGCGCTCGACAAGGCGGTGGATGACAAGGCGTCGGACATCCGGCGCGACCTCGAGGCGCGGTTCGCCGACGAGAAGGTGAACGCCAAGGTCCAGACCCCGGCCAGCCCGGTCGGCGCGGTCACCGTGATCCTGCCCGACGACAAGAAGCGGGCGGAGCTCAAGACCCAGCTGCACTCGGACTACGGCGATACGATCCAGGATCGCGATTGCCCGGCGGCCGATGGCGCGAACGCGGTGTGCTTCCAGGTGTCGACGACCTACGCCGACGGCATCAAGAAGTCGGCGCTGGCCAACGCGGTCACGACGATCCGCGACCGCATCAACGAGAAGGGCGTCGCCGAGCCCAGCGTGGTCGAGAAGGGCGAGCAGATCATCGTCGAGCTGCCCGGCGACCCCAAGGACCAGAACATGCTCGAGACCCGCGAGATCATCTCGCAGACCTCGAAGCTCGAGTTCAAGGTCGTCGACGACAGCACCGAGTGCAACTCGATGCCGCAGCCGGCGGCCACCGAGCCCAAGTGCATCATGTCGCGGATCTTCGCGCATGTCGGCGCCAAGGGCCGCGAGAACGAGACGACCGATCCGGTCGCCAGCGCGCTCGGCATTCACGCGCAGGTCGACGGCTGGACCGCGGAAGAGGGCGGCGGCCGGCGGACGGACTATCACCTCGAGGCGTACGACGCCGACGAGATTCCCGCGGGCTGGGCCAAGAAGCGCAACTGCGCGGCGGCCGCGTCGGCGACCTCGGACGACCAGAAGGTCGCGTGCAAGGCGACCGGCCGCGAGATCATCGAGCACTACCTGTTCGGCGAGCGCGCCGATCCCAAGAACCGCGGCAAGCAGGTCGCCGACAAGGGCCTGACCGGCGCCGCGCCGTACTTGATCCCCGACGACCACGAGATCGCGTACGAGCCGATCTATCCCGAGCAGGGCGCGCCCGAGAAGCGCACGCTGTGGCGGACCTACTACCTCGATCGCGCGGTCCGGTTGACCGGCGCGGCGATATCCTCGGCGCAGCCGAGCAACGATCCCAACACCGGCCAGCCGAACGTCCAGCTCGACTTCAACCGGTTTGGCGGCCGGGTGTTCGGCGACCTGACGGCGCAGATCGTCGGCCGGAAGCTGGCGACCATCCTCGACGGCAAGGTCCGCTCGGCGCCGGTCATCCAGGTGCCGATCCGCGGCGGCCGCGCGACGATCACGCTCGGCGGCGGCGGCATCCTGCGCCAGGAGCACGACCGCGAGGAGCTGGTCAACGTGCTGCGCACCGGCTCGCTGCCGGCGCCGCTGCTCAAGGACTCCGAGTCGGAGCTGGGCCCCACGCTCGGCCGCGACGCGGTGTCGAAGACCAAGCTGTCGTTCATCATCGGCATCATCCTGGTCGTCTTGATCATGGTCGGCATCTACAGGTGGTCCGGCTGGATCGCGGTGTTCGCCGTCGTGTTCCACATCGTGATGACCCTGGCGGTCATGGCGATGTTCGGCGCCACGCTCACCCTGCCGGGCGTCGCCGCGATCGTGCTGTCGATCGGCATGGAGGTCGACGGCAACATCCTGATCTACGAGCGAATCCGCGACGAGCTCCTGGCCGGCAAGTCCGTGCGCGGCGCGATCGACCTCGGGTTCTCGCGCGCGTTCTCCGCCATCCTCGACGGTCAGCTCACGACGGCCGCGGCCGGCTGGGTCTTGCTGCAGTACGGCTCGGGTCCGATCAAGGGCTTCGCCGTCATGCTGCTCGTCGGTGTGTTCACCACGCTATCCACCAACATCTGGGTCACCCGCATCTTCTTCGACTGGTACGTGTCGAAGAAGCGCGGTCAGCTGGCGACCATCTCGATTTGAGCGGGCGAGAACATGAGCGATCATCACAAGTTCCGTTATCTGCTTCCGCCCGGTAACAACTTCGCGTTCGTCGCGAAGTTCAAGGCCTGGATCGTCGTCTCGATCCTGCTCATGATCGTCGCGATCGGCTCGTTGTTCGTCAACAAGTCGGTCCGCGGCGACTACATGAACTGGACGATCGACTTCAAGGGCGGCACCGAGATCATCTACGCGTTCAGGGACAAGACGACCCACGCCTTCACCAAGGCCGACCCGGGCAAGGTCCGCGAGGCGCTCGCGTCCTCGGGTGAGAAGGGCTTCGACGTCTCGGACATCTCGTGGGAAGAGTCGGACGTCGATGGCAAGGGCGACGCCCACCGCGACGGCATCATCGTCCGCACCCCGCGATTCTCGGCCACGGCGCCGGAGGCCGAGGCCAAGGCCGTCGCCGATCTGCAGGCCAAGTACCCCGACCGCGGCATCGAGAAGGCCACGTGGTCGGGCGATCGGCTGTACATCCGCAGCAAGAAGCTGATCAGCATCGCCGAGGCCGAGCCGGTGTTCGCGGCCGCGGGCCTCGAGCTCAAGCCGTGGTCGGCGGGTGACACCGCGCTGTACAGCGCGCCGGACGAGAGCACCAGCTCGTACAACGTGCAGTACTCGGTGTGGGGCCTCGACCGGCAGTTCCAGAAGCTGCTCGAGTCCAAGCTCGATAACACCGAGGCGGTGGTCACCCAGAGCTACGGCGTCGGCGCCAAGGCCGGCGACAAGCTGCGCGACGACGCCGCGCGGTCGATCATCTACTCGATCTTCCTGATCATGCTGTACCTCGCGTTCCGGTTCGACATCCGGTACGCGCC
>DASWOO010000029.1:0-16621 GCA_036404335.1 Kofleriaceae bacterium | reverse complement strand
CGCCGACCAGGTCGCACAGCTCCTCGGGCTCGGTCGCGTCGAGGGTCTCCGGATCGAGCAGCTCGAGCGCGGCGTCGAGCTCGCCCGGCATGTGCTCGGCGCACTCGCCGACGACCAGCAGCCGGACGTCGCGGCTCGGCGCCTGGCGGGCCAGGGCGATCGCCTCCGCCAGCCGGCGCTGGCGGACCAGCACGATCGCCAGGTAGCCGCTCGCGTCGGAGCTGGCGTCGAACGCCAGGGCGCGGCGCAGCAGCCGCTCGGCGACCAGCGACGTCGCCGGGTCGTCCGGATCGTGCTCGAGCGCGACCTCGACCAGCATCCCGGCCAGCTCGCGCCGGCTCCACGCGCTCTGGCCGACCGCCCAGGCCAGCGCCGCCTCCTCGCCGTGGCGGCGGAACCGGTCCGCCAGCGGGTTGCCGGCGAGGATGAACGGATCGTCCTCGGCGGCGCCGCCGTTCGCGCGCGACTTGACCGCGTCGTCGACTCGATCGAACCGGGCCCAGCTGATCGGCAGGATCTCGTTGATCCGCGCGACGACCCACATCAGGAAGTGGACCTGCTCGGGCGCGGTCGCCGGCACGTTGAACCGCTCGACCCACATCAGCGCCGAGCGATGCCGGCGATCGTGGACGACGTCGGCGCGCTGGAATGCCTCGAAGTCGTCGGAGCGCTCGTCCTGGTACACCGACAGCCACAGCGCGAAGAACGCGTTGATCACCGACTCCTCGCCGGCAAGCATCGGCCCGGTCAGCTTGAGCGCGATGCCGAAGCTCTCCCAGTCGTAGTCGTCGATGATCTCGGGGTAGCGCTCGAGCGGGAACGGCACCGCCTGCTCCATCGGCGGCGCGCCGTTGCGCCAGTAGCTCTCGAGCATGACGTCGGCGGCGATGTCGAGGTCATCGGCCTCCTCGTCGTCGTCCTCCTCGTCCTCGTCGTCGTCGTCCTCGGCCGGCGCGGGCTCGGGCGCATCGGGCGCCGCGTACAGCACCTCCTCGGGCGGCCGGGTCGCCGGCGCGGCGTCGGCCGGCGCGGGATGGCGGGCCTCCTCGGCCGCGAGCTCGAGCCAGGTCACGCCGTCGATCCCGGTCTCGACCTTGATGCACCAGATCACCTCGAGCGCGTAGCTGGCCGCGGCGCGCTCGAACGCCTCGCGCTGGCGCGCCATCTCGTCGGTCGACGGCGGCAGCCACGGCGCGGCCAGCCACTGGCGCGCGCGGTTGTCTTCCTCGTCGTCGTGCTCGCCCGGCTCGCCCGGCTCGGTGATTCCCGCGACGCCGAGGTCCGCCCACAGCGCGCGCTGCTCCGCACCGTCGAGCGCGCGCGCCGCCCGTGCGATGACGATGCCGCGGGCCAGGTCGTTGCGGCGCGGCTCGAGGCCGACGATCTCCACGTCGCGCAGCCTACCTCAACATCGCGACCGCGACGCGCTCAGCACTCGATGATGTTGACCGCGAGGCCGCCTCGCGCGGTCTCCTTGTACTTGCTGCTCATGTCCGCGCCGGTCCGCCACATCGTCTTGATCACCTTGTCGAGCGAGACCTTGTGCGTGCCGTCGCCTTGCAGCGCCAGGCGCGCGGCGTTGATCGCCTTGACCGCGCCCATCGCGTTGCGCTCGATGCACGGCACCTGGACCAGACCGCCGATCGGATCGCAGGTCAGCCCGAGGTTGTGCTCCATGCCGATCTCGGCGGCGTTCTCGACCTGCGCCGGCGTGCCGCCCATCACTTCGGCGAGCGCGCCCGCGGCCATCGAGCACGCGACGCCGACCTCGCCCTGGCAGCCGACCTCGGCGCCGCTGATCGACGCGTTCTTCTTGTACAAGGCGGCGATCGCCGCCGCGGTCAGCAGGAACCGCAGCGAGCCTTCGTCGTCGGCGTTGGGCAGGAACCGGCGGTAGTACATCATCACCGCGGGGATGATGCCGGCGGCGCCGTTGGTCGGCGCGGTGACCACGCGGCCGCCCGCGGCGTTCTCCTCGTTGACCGCGAGCGCGAACAGGTTGACCCAGTCCATGATCACCAGCGGGTCGCTCGACCCGGCCGGATCACTCTTGAGCCGGCGATGGATCGACGCCGCCCGCCGCTTGACCTTGAGCCCGCCGGGCAGGATGCCCTCGCGCTCGCAGCCGCGCTTGATGCAGCCCTCCATCGACCGCCAGATCGCGAGCACGCGGCTCAGCACCTCGGCCTCGGGCAACAGCGTCTTCTCGTTCTCGAGCATCAGCCCCGAGATGCTCATGCCGTGCTCGGCGGTGAGCCGGAGCAGCTCGTCGGCGGAGTTGAACGGGTACGGCACCTGGACCTGATCGGCCGGCACGCTGCCGTCGGCGGGCGCGCCGGCCTGATCGACGACGAAGCCGCCGCCGACCGAGTAGAACACGCGGTCGACGATCGGCCGGCCATCGGCGCCGAGCGCGGTGAACCGCATGCCGTTGGCGTGCAGCGGCAGCTTCTCGCGGCGGTGGAACACCAGCTGGGTCTCGGGGTCGAGCCCGGCCTCGTGCTTGCCGAGGATGCTGATCCGCTTGGTCGCGGCGTTGCGCGCGACCCGCGGCGCGACGCTATCGACGTCGACCGTCGCCGGCTCCTCGCCCTCGAGGCCGAGCAGCACCGCCTTGTCGGTGCCGTGGCCGCGCCCGGTGAACCCCAGGCTGCCGAACAGCTCGACCTTCACCGCGTGGGTCGCGGCGAGCTGGCCGTCGGCCTCGAGCCGCTCGGCAAACCGCTTGGCGGCCCGCATCGGCCCGACGGTGTGCGAGCTGGACGGGCCGATCCCGACCTTGAAGATATCGAAGACCGAGATGTGCACGCTTAGAACAGGATACGCGTTTTAATACTCGTCGGCAGCACGGCAATGTCGCGCTTGACGTCCTGCGAGACATCCTGATCGAGGTCCATGATCAGGTAGCCGATGTCCGGGTCGGTCGACAGGAGCTGCGCCCGGATGTTGGCGTTGTGGTCCGACACGATCTTGTTGATGTCGCGCAGCACGCCGGGGACGTTCTTGTGGACGTTCAGGATGCGGTGCGCGTCCTTGGCCAGCGGCAGCTCGATCTGCGGGAAGTTGACCGTGCCGGTGGTCGCGCCGCTGTTGATGTACTTGATCAGCGCGGTCGAGACCTCGCGGCCGATCGCCTCCTGGGCCTCCTCGGTCGAGCCGCCGATGTGCGGGGTCAGGATGACGTTGGGCAGGTTGCGCAGCGGCGAGGCGAAGCCATCGGAGTTCGACTCCGGCTCCTCGGGGTAGACGTCGACCGCGGCGCCGCCGATGTGGCCGCGCTGGATCGCCTCGGCGAGCGCCTCGATCCGCACGACCGTGCCGCGGCTGGCGTTGAGCAGGCACGCGCCGGGCTTCATCTTCGCGAGCTCGGTCGCCGTGATCATGTTCTTCGTGCCCGGCGTCTCGGGCACGTGCAGCGTGACGAAGTCCGCCGTGGCGAGCAGCTCGTCGAGCGAGGCGAGCGCGCGGTTGTTGCCCATCGGCAGCTTCGCGACGATGTCGTAGAACACGACGCGCATGCCGAACGCCTCGGCGAGCACGCCGATCTGGCTGCCGATGTGGCCGTAGCCGACGATGCCCAGGGTGTGGCCGCGGACCTCGTGGCTGCCGACCGCGACCTTGCGCCACCGACCCTCGTGGACCTCGCGCGACCGGTCGCCCAGGTGGCGCGACAGCATGACGATCTCGGCGAGGATCAGCTCGGCGACCGAGCGGGTGTTCGAGAACGGCGCGTTGAACACCGGGATGCCGGCGCGGCAGGCGTGGCCGAGCGCGACCTGGTTGGTGCCGATGCAGAACGCGCCCAGGGTCAGCATCCGGCGCGCCTCGTCGAGCACGCGCGGCGTGACCTGGGTCTTGCTGCGGATGCCCAGGACGTGGACGTCGCGCACGCGCGCGGCCAGCTCGTCTTCGGACAGCGCGCCCTTGACCGTCTCGACCTGGAAGCCTTCGCTGCGGAACGCCTCGACCGCCACCGGGTGGACGTTCTCGAGCAGCAGGATCTTGATGTCGCCTTTGGGGAACGAGGTCAGCGGCGTCGTCACGCCTCGCGTCATACCACTCGCGAGGCGGGTTCGCGACCGCCAGGCCCGCGACTCACAGATCGTGCGAGCTGCTGGAGCTGAACGTGTCGCAGGCGTCGAACGAGCCGGAGTCGAAGCCCTTGCGGAACCAGTGGACGCGCTGGGCCGAGGTGCCGTGGGTGAAGGTCTCGGGGTTGACCTGGCGGCCGGCCTGCTTCTGCAGCCGATCATCGCCGATCGCGGTCGCGGCGGTGATCGCCTGCTCCAGGTCGCCGGCCTCGAGGATCTTGCGGGTCTGGGCTTCGTGGCCCCACACGCCGGCGTAGCAGTCGGCCTGGAGCTCGACGCGGACCGAGGTGTCGTTGCGGTCGCGGCCCCCGCCGAGGCTCTGCGCGCGCTGCTCGGTGCCGAACAGCTTCTGCAGGTGGTGGCCGATCTCGTGGGCGAGCACGTAGGCCTGGGCGAAGTCGCCGGGCGCGCCGAACCGTTCGCGCAGCTCGCGATAGAACGACAGGTCGATGTAGGCATGCTCGTCGCCCGGGCAGTAGAACGGGCCGATCGCCGCCGACGACTGGCCGCAGGCGGTGTCGACCTCGCGGGTGAACAGCACGAGCTTGGCGTGGCGATAGGTCCGGTGCGCCTCGGCGAACTTCTTCTCGAACGTGTCCTGGACGTCTTTCATGACGAACTTGACGAAGTCGACGAGCGGCTTGTCGGGATCGGCGCCGGCCGGCGGGTGCTGCTGGTCGTTGCGCGGGCCGTTCGAGGCCGGCTGCGAGTACCCCGCGCCGCCGTGGTTGCCGAGCAGGCCGGTCAGGTCGACGCCACACGCGCGCGCGGCGATCACGACCGCGACGAGCGCGACGATGCCGCCGCCGCCGAGGTGCATCATGCCGAAGCCGCCACCTCCGCCGCCAAAGCTGCCTCCGCCGCTATCGCCGCGTTGATCGACCACGTCATCGTTGTCGGTGCCGGGAGTCCACTTCACGCTGCAAAGGCTACTACACTGAGGCCATGTCGCCTCGTGCCAAGTCCGCCTCGCCGAAAGCCAAGCCGGCCACGACGCGCAAGCGCAAGAAGAAGGCCGAAGCCGGCTCGGTGGGGCTTTCTGCCCGCGAGGTCGTGGCCGATGGCGCCCCGGACTCGGTCCCGGCTGCCGTCGACGAGCTGACCGCGCGGATCGACGCCGCCGGCGGCGCGATGATCGCCCGCTACCGCGAGCCGTTCGGCGGGTTCTGGGTCGTGCTCGCCGCGCTGCCGCTCGACCAGATCAAGCCGACGCCGTACCAGCGCGAGCTGTCGAAGGCCCACGCCGAGAAGCTGGCCGCGGTGATCCCCAAGGTCGGCCGGTTCCTCGATCCGGTGATCGCCGTGGCCGATCCGGACGGCGACGGGTTCATCACGCCCAACGGCATGCACCGGCTCTCGGCGCTGACCACGCTCGGCGCCAAGGCGATCGTCGCCCTGGTCATGCCCGAGCCCGAGATCGCGTTCCGGATCCTGGCGCTCAACACCGAGAAGGCCCACAACCTCAAGGACAAGGCGCTCGAGGTCATCCGCATGGCGCGGGCGATCGCCCAGGATTCGAACAAGGCCCAGATCAGCGAGGCCGACGTCGGCTTCGAGCTCGAGCAAGCCGCGCTGGTCACGCTCGGCGTGTGCTACGAGCGCAACGCCCGGTTCTCCGGCGGGGCGTACAACCCGATCGTCAGCAAGACCGAGGCGTTCTCGACCGAGCCGATGAAGCAGAGCCTGAAGCTGCGCGAGGCCCACGCCGAGCGCCTGCTCGAGCTCGACGAGGAGGTCACCGACGCGGTCGACCGGCTCAAAAAGGCCGGGTTCTCGAGCGGCTACCTGAAGCCGATCGTGATCGCGCGGATCAACCCGCTGCGGTTCCTGGCGTTCGCCAAGAAGACCGACAAGCCGCCCGCCGCGCCCGACTTCGACCGGACGATCGACAAGATGCTCGAGGGCGCCAAGAAGTTCGACCCGTCGAAGGTCCGCGCCCAGGACGTGGCGATCGCCGCCGCGATCGGCGGTGGCGATCACGAGTAGCCGCTAGAAGAAGTAATAGTGCACGCCGGCGGCGCCGGTGATCCCGCCGAACCCGACGAGGCTCGAGGTGTTGTTGCCGCCGATCGACACGTTGTTGGCGTCGACCGTGCCGATCGAGATGCCGCCGGTGAACGACAGCGCGACGTTGGTCGTGACGAACGCGCGGATCTGGAAGCCGGGCTCGAGGTACAGGCCGGTCGCGCGATCGCCGGCGGTCGCGGCGCTCTCGAGGCCGATCGAGCCGCCGATGCTGAAGTCGGACGCGGCGCTGCGCGCGATGTGGTACCAGAACTGACCACCGATCGCGAACACGTCGTTGTCGGGGCCGTCGGGGTCCTCGAAGCCGAGGAAGCCGCCGACGTGGAACACGCCGGTGTCGTAGTTGACCGAGATCCCGCCGACGCCGCTGAGCTGCAGCTCGGTGCCGACGCCGACGGAGTTCGCGGCGCCGCCCGCGGCGGCAGTTCCAGCGGTCGCGGCGACCATCGCCGCGGCAATGCACAAAGTCTTCATGCGCAAAATGCTCGCCCGGCTGGACGCGGTGGGGCAAGAAACCGGCCGATCTGCCGCCCGCCGGCGCGATCCTGTTGCTAAGAACGAGGCGTGCTGTCCGCGGAGCTCGAGCTCGCCGATCTGGACGCGCGCCACTGGAAGAACTGGTGGCGGCTGGTCACGCCGCCGCGGGTCGCCGCGCGCTGGGCGCTGGCGGTGCTCGACCGCGGGGCGCTGATCCAGTTGATCGTCTCCGGCGAGGGCCAGCGGCCGCTGGTGCCGCTGCCCGGCACGTCGGACAAGGCGCTGGCGGCGTACGCCCAGACCCTGGGCGTCGCGGCGGTGGTCGTCGTCGAGCGCCGGCTGATCGCCGAGCTGTCCGCCGAGATCGAGGCCGCGCTGCGCGTCGATCAGGACTACGTCGCGCAGGGCCTGATCGCGCTGCGCGCGCTCAAGAAGCACGCCGGCCATGGCCTGTGGACCGAGCCGCCGCTGCTCGAGCTCCTGCCCACGCCCGGCATCGAGCCGCTGCAGCGCACGTTCGACCTGCTGATCCCCGATCGCTCGGCGATCGCGCTCTACGTCATCGAGGACGACCGCAGCCGGGTCCACGCGTCGATCATCGCGACCAAGGCGCACGGCGACATCACGCGCGCCGCCACGCACCGCGCGATCGCCGACCTGGTCCCCGAGGCCGGGTTCGCGCGCGACTGGGACAAGGGCTATCGCCGCGTGGTCTCGGCGATCGAGGACCGGTTCGGCAAGCCGAGCCTGGCGCTGTTCACCGAGCGCGCGACGCTGATGAAGATCGTCACCGGCCCGAGCGACCAGCTGGCGCGCGAGGTCAACGCCCGGCGCGTGATCATCGACCCGGCGCCGGCCTGGCTGCTCGGCCTGCTCGGCGGCGCCGCGGTGGCGGCGATGGCCGGCCGGGCTGCGACCGCGCTCGCCAGCATGCTGCCGCAGTCGACCCGGGATCGCGCGTCGGCGTTTGCCAGCCGGGCCCGGGTCGCGATCAAGGACAGCGGCGCGCACCCGTTCGCGCTGCTCGGCTTCGACCCGATCGAGCTCTGGTCCCGCCTGCAGCAGTACTACCGGCCCTGACCCTACCCTGCGCTACTGCGGCGACGCGCCGGCCTGGCACTGCACGTCGGGCATGCACACGCCCTGCTGCGTCGAGCACTCCATGCGGTTGGTCATCGCGTAGACCGGCTTGCCGTCGTCGCTGGTCATCGGCTGCGACTTGCAGCAGCAGTCGGCCGGCGTGTCCGAGCCCTCGTTGACGACCGGCGATTCCTTCTTGGTCTGGATCGGGCCGCACGCGGCGAGCATCAGGCCCAGGAGGCCGACAGCGAGCTTCATATCGCCTGGTCGTAACACAGCTTCGATCACGGGATGAATTCTGCGCCGATCGACGGGAAGATCGGCAGGCCGTTCGTGTACCTGCGCTCGCTGTAATCCTTGTTGTACGTCACACCCTCGGGGTTCTGGCGGTACGTCACGTTCTGGACGTCGATGTACAGGTTCAACAGGCCGCCCCACACGTGCCAGGCATGGTCGAGCCGCAGGTCGAGCTGGAGGAAGTCGGGCAGCCGCTCGGACAGGAGCGGCCCGTCGACCGCGGTGTACTTGTCGCCCGTCATCACCGCGTGGTCGACCGGCGTGAACGGGTTGCCGGTCGTGTAGCGGAACCGGCCGCCGAGCCGCCAGCCCCGGCCGAGCGCCGCGGTGCCGAGCAGGGTCAGCGAGTGCGGCTGGTCGAGGACGTACGGCAGGTCACCCGCGCCGCGGATCGGGTCCCGGCGCCACGACCGGCTGTACGTGTACGCGATCCAGCCGGTCCACCAGCCGAGGTTCCGGCGCGCGATCAGCTCGAGGCCATAGGCGTGGCCGGTGCCGATCGCCTCGCGATAGCTGTACGAGCCGAACTGGGTGTCGACCAGCTCGCGCGCGATGCCGAGCAGGCCGCCCGACTCCTCGGCGCCGTTGGCCGAAATTGGCGTCGCCGAGCTGACCGCGTCGACCGGCAGCTGGTCGAGCTGCTGGTAGTACGCGGTCGCCGACAGCTCGCTCGCGTCGCCGACGACCGCCTTGGCGCCGACCGCGACCTGCAGCGCGCGCGAGCCGCGCATCGGCGTCGTGCGCTTGAACACGGGGTCGAGGTCGGTGATCAGCGGCGGCTCGTGGTACAGGCCGACCTGCTGGGTCAGGGTCACGCCGCCGGGCAGCCGCTCGTGGATCGCGAGCCGCGGGTCGAGCGTCCACTGCGCCGACAGCCCGAACCGGTCGGCGCGCAGCCCCGGCCGGAGCTCGAGCCGGTCGCCGAGCACGAACCACGACTGCTCGACGAACGCGCCGGCATCGGCCGACCACCGGGTCAGCGACCGCTCGATCAGCATGTCCTGCGTGCCGCCCGGGTTGGGCGGCGGCTGATTGAGCATCCGGTACGCGTAGCGCGACTCGTTGCCGTCGAACCCGACCGACAGCGTGCCGCCGGCGAGCGGCGTCGACAGCTCGGCGCGCAGCGCCAGCGGCAGGGTCGTGCGATCGAGCCCCTTGTGCACGCCGTCCTGGTCGGCGTGGGCGCCGACCTGATCGATGCCGGCCGACGGCAGGATCGTCAGCTGGGTCGCGCCGCTGACCATGCGATAGCGCACGCCGAGCCGGACGAACCGCGAGGTGTACGTGAAGTCCTCGACGTTCGAGGTGTCGATCCCGGTGCCGCCGTCGTCGGGGTTCAGCAGCCGCAGCTGGTCGTCGGCGCCGAACACGATCGCCATCCACCGGCCGTCGCCCGACTCCCAGCGGACCTGCGCGTCGCTGTAGCGCGGCGCGAGCTGGAGGCCCAGGCCGGCGGCGTCCTCGATCGCGTCGAAGTACGAGCGGCGCACGCCGACGAGCCAGCTGCCGCGCAGCGGCCCCGGGCCCTCCGCGACCGCCGCCGCGTGGATCAGGCTGACCTCGCCGCCGGCCCGCCACTCGTCGCCGCGCCCGGTCTTCGAGGTCACGGCCGCGACCCCGCCCAGGCCCCGGCCGTAGCGCACGCTGGCGCCGCCCGGCTCGAGGGTCAGCTCATCGATCGCCGCGGTCGGCACGAACGACGCCAGGCCGCCGAAGTGATAGAGCAGCGGGACCTCGATGCCGTCGAGGTAAACCTTGGTGTCGCGCGGCGCGGTGCCGCGCAGCGCCAGGCCGCCGAGCCCGAACGGCGTACGCGCGACGCCGGGCAAGCTCTGCAGCGCGCGCAGCGCGTCGTTGCCGGCGCCGGGCAGGTCGCGGATCGCCTGGGTGTCGAGGTGGAGCGGCGGGCCGCTCGGGGCCTGGCCGCTGACGTGGATGACCTCGCCGCCCCTGGCGTCGGGCGCCAGCCGGATCGCCAGCGCGGCGCCGGCCCGGGCCGCGCCGAAGTACGCCTGGTAGCCATCGGCGATCACCAGGACGTCGAGCCGGCCGAGCGGCGTGTCGCCGATCGCGAACCCGCCGGCGGCGTCGGTCGTCGCCTCGATCGCGCCGATCGAGACCAGCGCACCGGCGACCGGGGCGCCGGTGGCGTCGTCGAGCACGTGGCCGGTGACGCTGCGCTCGGCGCGGGCCGGAGCGGCGCTGGCGGCGAGCGCAGCCACGATGACGACCGCGCGGCGCACCCCGACATGCTAGCCCGCGGCGCTCACCAGGTCATCGCCAGGCTCGACTGGAACAGCATCGATCGCTCGACGAGCATGTCGTCGGGCATCGGCTGTGAGACGCGACACGTGACGCCGCGACACACCGTGGTCATGTCCCCGCCGCCCTGGGTCAGCGCGACCCGCCAGCCCAGCGACCACGACACCCGGCGCGGGAACGCCGACGGCTCCTGCAGCCGGTGATCGAGGGTCAGGCCGAGGCCGACCTGGCCCTCGACCCGCTTGGTGTCGAGCGGCACGTCGCGCGGCGCCGCGTTGGTCGCCGGCTGATCCCAGTGGTTCCACGCGACGCCGGCGCCGCCCTCGACATAGACCGCGGCGAGCGAGTTGGGGCCGACGACGTGCGAGTCGAGGCGCAGCACGTCGAGCCGGCCGAGCGCCGCGAGCCGCTCGGCGGTGCCGAGCCGGGTCGACGTGCCATCGAGCGACTGGATCGCCAGGTAGGCGAGCTCGGAGACGATCGCGAACCGGCCGAAGCGCTGGCCGAGCTGCAGCGTGCCGCCTAGCGCGAGCGCGTTGATCGGCTCGTGATACAGGAAGCCGACGGCGGTGCCGAGCGAGACCACCGTGCCGCTGGTGTGGTGCGGCGCATAGGGATCCTCGATCCACACGGCGCGCCGCGGATCGAGCACCTCGGGCAGCTGGTCGTGATCGCCCAGCGGATCGGCGACCGGATCGACCGCCTCGGTGCGCGACTCGTCGGCGAACGTGGTCGGCGCGGCAGGCGCGGCATCTTCGATCGGGTCCTGGGCTGGGTCGGCCCATGCGACACCCGGTGCTGTGAATCTCAGGCACACCCAGGCAACACCAAGCCAGCGGAAGCTCGTCATTCGGTTCCCTCGACGCGGTTGTGGCGCGACGAGGATGCAGATCACGTACCGGCGATGATCGCGTCTTCGAGGGCCTGTCGCATCGCCACGGTCGGCGCCGGCGCGCCGGTCCAGATCCGGAACGCGCGCGCGCCCTGATAGACGAGCATGCCGCGACCGTCGAGGATGGAATGACCGGCGGCCTTCGCGCGTTGCAGCAACTTGCCCTCGCGGTGATAGACCAAGGTCGTGACCCATGCGTTGGTAGCCAGTCGATCGAGCGGCAGCTGATCGAGCGCGGCCTCGGCCGCCGGATCGCCGCCCAGGCCGAGCGGCGTCGAGTCGACGATCAGATCGGCCTCGGCGAACGCGCGCGCGAGCTCGTCGGCGGTCCACGGCCGGGCCTGGGCCCAGCTCGCCTGCGCGGGCCGGCGCGCGATGATCGTCTGCGCCCCGGCGCCGGCCGCCCGCAGGCCATGGGCCACGCCGCGCGCCGCGCCGCCCGCGCCGAGGATCACGCAGCGCGCGCCGGCGAGCGGGAAGCCGGCGGCGATCAGCGCGTCGGTGTAGCCGTGCGCGTCGGTGTTGTGGCCGATCAGCCGATCGCCGGCGAATTCGAGGCAGTTGACCGCGCCGATGTCGCGGGCCGCGGGCGACAGCTCGTCGCACAGCGCCGCGGCCGCGAGCTTGTGCGGCAGGGTCACGCTGGCGCCGAGCGCGCGCATCGCCCGCAGCGCGCCGACGACCTGCGCGAGGCCCTCGGGCGGCACGCCGATCGGGATCATCGCCGCGTCGAGGCCGGCGGTCGCGAACGCGGCGGCGAACATCTGCGGGCTGCGCGAGTGCTCGACCGGCCAGCCGATCACGGCGGCGACCCGGGTCGTGCCGCGGATCATGTCTCGACCGCCAGCGACGCGCCGGTGACCGCCGCCTGATCGAGCAGCTGGGTGGCGTCGCGCAGCAGCTGATCGAAGCCGGGCGGCTCGCCCCCGGCGGTCACGCCGACGACCGCGCCGGTCACCTTCGGCGGATACGACCGGCCGCCCATCGTGATCGGGTCGGCGGCCGCGACGGCGCCGAGGATCCGGCGCGCGAGCTCGGCGCCGGCCAGCCGATCGGTGTACGGCAGCAGCACCGCGAAGCGCTCGCCGTCGAGATCGGTGACGAGATCGATGTCGCGCACGGCGTTGACCAGCGCGTTGCCGGTCCGCGCGCGGAGCAGGCCGCGCAGCGCCGGCGGTGGCAGCGGCGGCGCGACCTCGAGGCTGAACACCGCGAGCGCCAGCGGATAGCCGTAGCGCCCGCACCGCGCCAGCTCGCGCTCGGCCGAGCCCTGGAACGCGGCGAGCGCCTGCAGCGTGCCGCCGCCGTGCTCGGCGTCGGCGTCACCGTCGAGCTCGGACAGGGCGCCATCGAGCTCTCCGTCGTGCTCCCCATCGAGCTCGACGTCGACCGCGCCATCGGCGGGCGGCGCGGCGCGCACGCGGCGCTGCTCGACGAGCTTGCTCGCCGCGAACAGGACCGGCGCCATGCGCTCGACGTCGTGCGGCCGCACCACGAACAGGTCGGCCCCGGCGCCCAGCGCCCGGCGCGCCGCCACGACCGCGCTGGCGGTGATCGAGCCGATGATCAGCGGCCGCGCCGCGCCCAGCGCCGCCACCGCCTCGAGCAGCGGCTCGCCGCCCGGCAGCGCGATCACCGCGGCGTCGACCTCGCCGAGCAGCGGCACCAGCTTGTCGATCCCGGCGGTGCCCGCGGCGCCGCGCACCACGACGTGGCCGGCGGCGACCACCGCCTGCTGCGCCGCGGCCAGGTGGCTCGCCGACTCGAGGATCAGCACGCGCAGCGCGGGCGGCTCGTTGGGCTGCCGCACCGGCGAGTCGGGCATCGGGGGCAGCGCCGGCAGCGCGCGGTGCGTCGCGTCGAGCACGTCGACGATCTCGTCGTCGGTGATCTTCACGTACTGGTCGGTCGGGACCACGCTTGCCGCGCGCAGCTTGGAGCCGCCCTGGGTCGCGGCGCGCCTGGGCTTCTTGCTGGCGTCGCTGCGGGTCGACGCGCGGGGTGGCTTGGCGGTCATCGGCTGTCTCCCTCGACGATCGCGCGGACCGTGCCGCGCGCCAGGCGGATCTCGACGCGCTCGCCGGCGGCGACCTGGCCGGCGTCGCGCACGATCGCGCCGGCCTGGGTCGACACCACCGCGTAGCCGCGGTCGAGCACGGAGAGCGGCGACAGCGCCGCGAGCTGCGCGCCGAGCTGGCCGAGCTGCGCCCGCCGGCGCTCGAGGCCGCGGCGCATCGCGGCGTCCTGCCGGGCGATCAGCGCGTCGAGCTCGTGGCGGCCGCGCGCGATCCGCGACGACGGGTGCACCGAGATCAGCTGCTTGCTCAGCTCGGCGAGCTGGCGGCTGCGCGCGAAGATCTGCTGCCGCGGGTGCAGCCCGGTCAACCGGTGCGCCAGGGCCTGCAGCTCGGCGCGATGCACCCCGAGCGCCCGCTCGCCGCGCGCGTGCAGCGCCATCGTCGCGTGGTCGAGATCCTGGCGCGCGCGATCGAGCCGGTGGCGCAGCTCGCGGTCGAGCCGGCGGCGCTCCTTGATCAGCTGCTCGACCAGCGCCGCGCCGTCGGGCACGCACAGCTCGGCCGCCGCGGTCGGCGTCGAGGCCCGCGCGTCGGCGGCCAGGTCCGCCAGCGACAGATCGACCTCGTGGCCGACCGCGCTGATCACCGGCACCGGGCACCGCGCGATCGTGCGCACCACGCGCTCGTGGTTGAACGCCGACAGGTCGGTCACCGCGCCGCCGCCGCGGCCGATGATCAGCACGTCGACGCCCGCGCGCACGACCATCGCCATGCCCATCACCAGCTGGTTGGGCGCCTGCGGGCCCTGCACGGACGCGTCCGCGATCAGGATCGGCGTCGGCAGCCGGCGCTGGATCGTGCGGATGATGTCGTGGATCGCGGCGCCGGACTTCGACGTCACCACGCCGATCCGCCTCGGGAACCGCGGCAGCGGCCGCTTCTTGGCCGCCGCGAACAGGCCCTCGGCCGCGAGCTTGGCCTTGAGCTGCTCGAGCGCCAGCGCCTCGGCGCCCAGCCCCGCGGGCTCGGCGAAGTCCGCGTACAGCTGCATCTTGCCGTCGCGGTCGTAGACCCCGAGCCGGCCGCGGACCCGCAGGCGCTGGCCCGGCTCGATCCGGAACCGCATGCGCTGCGCGTCGCGCGCCCACATCACCGCCGAGAGCACCGCGTCGCGGTCGCGCAACGCAAAATACAGATGGCCCGACGCGGGTTGCGAGACCTGCGTCACCTCGCCCTCGAGCCACAACAGGCCCAGGCCGTCGATCACCCGGCCTGCGAGGCGCACGACCTCGGCGACGCCGAGCGGACGCTCGCGACTGGAGGGGGGACGCTCTCCCGTGGCCACGCCCGCCGAACCTAGCACGTGCGATCTCCTGCAACTGACCCGGGTGGCGCGTTGTCGATCCCCACGATAGGATGCCGACCTCTTTCGCCATGGCGCCTCCCACCGCACCGAGCACGCCGATCGATCAGCGCGAGCCAGGTGCGCCGATCGCGCGCGGCGAGATCGACCCGGATCTGGTCAGGCTCGCGCGCACCCGGCTCAAGATCGGCGTGATCACCGCCGCGGGCGTGGTGTTTTTGTGCGGCATGTTCCTGGTCAAGCTCGGCCCGGACCGGCGGTTCGGCGGCGCGAGCGAGGCGCCGGTCACCGCGCCGGTCGACGACGTCGTCCACGGCCGGGTCGCGACCGAGCAGCTCGTCACCATCGATGGCGAGCTGGTGACCGGCCACGCGATCCGCGCGACCAACGTCAAGGGCGCGCTCGGCCTGCGCCTCGTGCCGGTCCGCGCCACGGGCGATCAGCTGTGGGTCGCCGCGGCCGGTGATGGCTGGGAGAGCCCGGCGATCCATGGCTACGCCGGCCGGCTGCGCCGGCTCGACGACCTCGCGATCGCCGACGCGGTGCACGCCTACGCCGGCGAGCACCCGGTGCCGGTGTTCGCGACGGTGGCGGCGGTCCGCGCCGGGTTTGCCACCGGCAGGGTCGCGACCGTTGCCGGCGACACCGTCGAGATCAAGGACGGCGACCAGGTCGCGGCCGACACGATCGACCCGGCGAGCGCGACGATCGCCGCGTCGTTCAACGAGCGGCTGCCCGACACCGCGGCGTGGCAGGCGGCGCTGCAGCAGGCCGGCCTCGCGCAGGTGACGGTCGGCCAGCGCGATGACGCGCTCGGTCAGATCCGGTTCACGGTCGGCAGCGGCGCGGCGGCGACCACCGCCAAGCTCGAGCAGGCCGGGCTATGGGCGGCGCGGGTCGAGCCGATCACGCGGCACCTCGAGGCCACGTGGGGCGCGCTGCGCGGCTCGCCGGCGGGCCAGCTCGCGCTCGGCGGGTCGGTGCCGGACGCGCAGCTCGAGCTGATCGGGATCTACGTGGCGCGCGCGATCCCGGCGGGCGCCTACGTGGTCGTGACCGGCGAGGCGCCGGCCGAGTACTGGTACGTCATGCCGGTCACGGTCGTGCTCGCGCTGATCGCGCTGATGTTCGCCTGGGCGCTGGTGCGCGCGGTCAAGCGCGACCTGCTCCCGACGCGCGCCTGACCGCGGGGCTATACTCGCGCCGTGGCCGACGACAAGTCCGCGGGCGGCGATCCTTCCGAGCTGCCCACCGGCGCGCAGGTCGTGCCGACGGGCAGCCCGCCGGCGATGCCGGGCTCCTCGGCGACCGCGCCGCCGACCATGCCGACGATGGCGGGGCTGCCGACCGGCCACACCGCGCCGCCCGAGATGCCCGGCGCGCCCTCGCTGCCGCCCGCGCTACCAGCGTCGCTGCCGCCGGCGCGCTACCAGCTCGGCGGCGAGATCGCCCGCGGCGGCATGGGCCGCGTCGTCGACGCCACCGACACCACGCTCGGCCGCGTCGTCGCCTTCAAGGAGGCCCTGACCAGCGACGCCGACGCGCTCAAGCGCTTCGAGCGCGAGACCCGGATCACCGCGCGCCTCGAGCACCCGTCGATCGTCCCGGTCCACGACGCCGGCGCGTCGTCCAACGGCATGCCGTTCTACGTCATGCGCAAGGTCGGCGGCCGGCCGCTCGAGCGCCTGGTGAGCTCCGCCGAGACCCTCAACGAGCGGCTCGCGCTGATCCCGCACATCATCGACAGCGCCCAGGCCATCGCCCACGCCCACGAGCGCGGCATCGTCCACCGCGACATCAAGCCGTCGAACATCCTGGTCGGCGACCTCGGCGAGACCGTGGTGATCGACTGGGGCCTCGCCAAGGTCATCGGCGAGCCCGAGGACCCGGCCTCGCCCCACAAGAAGCCGCAGGTCGACCTGTCCGACTCGCTCAAGACCCGCGCCGGCATCGTCTACGGCACGCCGGGCTTCATGGCCCCCGAGCAGCTGCGCGGCGCGCCGGTCACCGAGGGCTGCGACGTCTACGCGCTCGGCGCGACGCTCTACCACCTGCTGTCGCGCAAGCCGCCGCACTACGCCAAGACCGCCGACGAGATGATGAAGGCCGCGGTCGC
>DASWOO010000028.1:0-8615 GCA_036404335.1 Kofleriaceae bacterium | reverse complement strand
AGGCTCGCCACCGACGGACGCTAACCGAGGCGGGCGCCGCGCTCAAGCTGCGTGATGGCTACCAGTGGCCAGACAGCGCGAGGCCGGTCAGCGCGCGCCCGGCGACCGGCGTGAGCGCGATGGATTCGGCTTCGCGCTCGTGGTGGACGTGGATCGCGAAGTAGATCGCGGCGCCGGCGGCGGCGCCGTGACGACCACGGCTGGCGCGGCGGTGATGGTGGCGCGACGGCGACCACGGCCGTCGGGTCGACGAGCTTGGGGACCTCGATCTGAACGCGATCGCCCTCGACCGCGATCTGCCGGGTCACCGTCCACGCCGTGCGGCCCGGCGCGCGCGCGGTGATCGTGTAGCTGCCGCCGTCGACCAGCTGCGGCTTGTTCCAGCTGCCCGCGTCGAGCTTCGCGCCGTTGCGCAGCAGCTCGAGGCCGCGCAGGTTGTGATCGGCCGGCACGGCGAGCGTCAGCCGCGACACCCGGCGCTCGAGCTTGTCGAGGTGGTTGGTCGCGACCTCGACCAGCTTGGGGTTGTTCGACGTGCGCGCCAGGCGCAGCGCCTCGGTGTACGCCGCCCACGCCGCCGCCAGCTGCCGGCTCTTCTCGCGGCAGCTCGCGAGGTTCAGCAGGGTCGACGCGCGCGGATCGAGCTTCTCGCTGCTCTCGAACGCGGCGCACGCCTCGGCGAGCTTGCCGGCCTGCAGCAGCGCGCGGCCGCCGTCGAACAGGCTCTGGGCCTGGCCGGCGGCCGTCGAGGACGGCGCCTGGCGTTGCTGTCGAACGGCGGCGCGCCGGTCATCAGCGCGTACAGCACGCAGCCGAGCGAGTCGACGCCCGAGCGCTGGTCGACCTTGCCCGCGCCGTGGCACTGCTCGGGTGACATGTATGCCGGCGTGCCCATCACCGCCGACGTGCTGGTCTTCAGCACCTTGGCGCGCTCGCCGCCGGCGACGTCGGCGTCGCGGACCAGGTAGATGTTCTCCGGCTTGAGATCGCCGCGCGCCGGCCGAGCATGGCGTGCTCCGCGAGCCAGACCACGCCCATGCCGCCCTCGCCGATTTGCCGGACCAGCCGATAGGCCCCGACCTGCGTTCCCGGCACCATCGTTGAATCCGAGTCTAGGGACGATTGCCCCGAGAATTCAAGCGGCTCGGCGAGCCGAAGGGACGGCTCACGTACCGCGGGCGGTGCGCGCCGCCGACGCAGGGCGGTCGAGGTCGATCTTCGCGGAGGTCGCGTTGTCCAGCCGGTCGACGAGCTCGGCGCCCGACGGCTGGGCCAGGCTCGGCACCTGCCACATCCGGAGCGTGCCGTCCGACGACGCGGTCACGACCCGGGCCTCGCCGAGCCACGCGACCCGCATCACCGACGCGGTGTGGCCGCGCAGCACGCGGTGACGCTTGCTGGTCAGGTCCCAGATCCGCGCGGTCTTGTCGTAGCTCGCCGACGCGAGCAGGCCGCCACCGGGCGCGAACGCGACCTCGTAGATCGCGTCGGCGTGGCCGCGCAGGATGTCGATGACCTGGCCCGAGTACGCGTCCCACAGCCGGATCGTGCGATCGCCGAGCCCGGACGCGAGCCGGCGGCCGTCGGGCGAGGCCGCGACCCGGCCGGCGGGATAGCCGCCGGTCGGCAGCTCGATGACGCGGCCGTCGTCGACGATCGCCATGCTGCGATCGCACCGGTGCAGCACCAGGCGATCGCGCACCGATTCGAACTCGGCGGACTGCAGGCACCACGCCGCGCCGCGGCCGAGCACGTGGACGCTGCCATCGGGCTCGACCAGGTACGTCGCGTCGCCGATCGGCGCGACCAGCCGGCCATCGCGGGCGAGCGCGAAGCCGCGGACCGGGACCTGGCCGTCGATCACCACGGCGCCGCGCCCGGTCGCGACGTCCCAGCGGCGCAGGCTGCCGTCCGACGACGCGGTGAACAGCGCGTCGCCGGCGCGCGCGAACTCGACCTTGGTCAGGAGGCCGCGGTGGCCGCGCAGCACGCGGGTCGCGCCGTGCTCGTCGTGGAGCGCGACCGAGCCGTCGGCGTTGGGGATCGCCAGGCGCTCGCCGTCGGACGACACCACGCCGGTGCCAAGGCTCCCCGACGCGTGCGCCCACGAGAACAGCGGCTCGCGCACGCCGATCGCCAGGTCCCAGCGCGCGGCCTCGCTGCCGGTCATCACCAGCGCGCGGCCGGCCTCGAGCCACAGCTGCTCGATCGGCGCGCCCTCGTCGAGGATCTTCGCCGCCGGGCTGTCGAGCGACCACACCCGGATGCTGCCGTCGAGGCTCGCGGTCACCACGCTGCGCTCGTCCGCCGAGAACCGGGCGTGGTCGACGTCGTCGTCGTGGCCGAGCAGCACGGTCGCGGTCCCGTTGGACAGCCGCCACACCCGGGCGGTCGCGTCGTCGCTCGCCGACAGCAGGCGCGTGCCGTCGCGGCTGAACGCGAGCGAGTAGATCGCGTCGGTATGGCCGCGCAGCTCGGTGACCGCGCCGGTCGCGAGCTCGACCAGCGAGATCTCAGGCCGCGCGCTGCCGAGCGCGAGCCACTTGCGATCGGCCGACCACGCCACCGCGCTCAGCTTGTCGAGCCCGGGCGCGAGCGGGACCAGCGCGCCGCCGGCGTACGCGATCGACCAGATCATCTTGCCGTCGAACACGAGCACCTGGTCGCCGCGCGGCGAGATCGCGAGCCGGGCGATCGCGCGATCGGTGCGCGCGAGCAGCCGCGTGCCCCCGCCGCGCACCGGCACGACCAGCTCGTTGGGCGCCGCGGTCATCACCACGCGCGACCAGTCGTCGGCGGCGACCGCGAACCGCAGGCCCGTGGCCGGCCCGAGCAGCTCGGGCTCGTCGTCGCCGGTCAGGCCGACGACCATCGGCGCCGCCGCGTCGCGCTCGACCAGCAGCTTGTCGCCGCGCAGCTCGAGGCCCGACACGCTGCGCCCGCTGGCCTCGACCAGGACGCGCGGCGCGCCGCCGGTGGCCGACCAGGCGACGACCTCGCCCAGCGCGCTGCCGGTGACGACCAGCGCGCCGTCGGCGGACATCGCCATGACCTCGGGCGGGGTCCGGGCCTGGCCGAGGTGGGTCTCGAACCCGGTGCGCAGATCGTAGCGGCGGATCACGCCGTCGCGCACCACCGCGATCAGCGCCGCGCCGTCGGGCGTGAACCGGGCGTCGTAGACCCAGTCGCCGGGCCAGAACACGTGGCGGGCGACGCCGAGCGCGAGGGCCTCGTCGATGACATCGACCACGGCGCCGCGCGCCGCCACGTCGCCGTCGTAGGTCTTGAGCCAGGCCAGCGCGGCGGTCGGGTCCTTGGGCAGCGCGGTCTGGGCCTGGAGCAGCACCAGCTCGCGCTTGCGCTTCTTCTCCGACTCGAGCGCGTCCTCGGCGCGGACCTGGGCGTTGCGCGCGATGTCCTTCTCGGCGACCACGTGGCGGACCGAGACCACGCCGACCGCGGCGAGCGCGATCACGCTGGCGATCACCACGGCGACCACGCCGCGGTGGCGGGCGAGCCGCTTGCGGAGCAGCTGCCACACCGAGTACGAGTGCGCGCTGACCAGCTTGCCGGTCGTGAACCGGCGCAGGTCCTCGGCGAGCGCGCTGGCGTTGGGATAGCGCTCGTCGGGGTCGCGGGCCATCGCCTTGTGGACGATCGTCGCCAGCTCGCCCGGCACCACGCCCGGCAGCGGCGCGGGCGGACCGGCGATCACCCGGTCGAGCACGGCCTGCGGCGTGGCGTCGGCGTGCGGCGGCGTGCCCGACAGCATCTCGTAGAGCACGGCGCCCAGCGCGTAGACGTCGCCGCGCTCGTCGACGGTCTCGCCCCGCGCCTGCTCGGGCGACATGTACGCCGGCGTGCCGATCACCTTGCCCGACACCGTCGACGCGCCGGAGCCGAGCGCGGCGGCGCGCAGCTCGTCGACCGGCTCGGGCACGCCGCGTTTGCGATCGCAGGCCAGGCCCCAGTCGACGACGATCGTCTCGCCGAAGTCGCCGACGATCACGTTGGCCGGCTTGAGATCGCGGTGGATGACCTCTTCCTTGTGGGCGTAGCCGACCGCGTCGGCGACCGCGATGACGTGCGGCAGGAGACCCAGCCGCTCGCGCAGCGTGGTGCGCTCGGTGATCAGCTGCTTGAGGGTGCGGCCCTCGACCAGCTTCATCACGTAGTACGGATCGCCGTTGGGCCAGCGCCCGGCCTCGTGGACCGGGACGATGCCGGGGTGCTCGAGCCGCGCGGTGATCATCGCCTCGCGCAGGAACCGCGCCTCGTTGGACGCGTCGTGGCGCAGCAGCTCCTTGACCGCGACCGTGCGGTTGAGCCGGCGATCGACGGCGCGCACCACCCGGCCCAGGCCGCCGCGCGCGTGCTCGGTCACCGCCTGGTAGCGCTCGGGATCATCGGCGGCGAGGTCCTGGGCGTCGTCGTCGCGCCCTGCCCCGAGGGAGATGCTGTCGTCCACGGCCGCGGCGCCCGGCCTGGGCGCCAGGGTCGCGGTGTGGTCCGGCATCGGGGGCATGGACCCTCATAGATTCCCATGATTCCGACTCGGTGGACGCGAGATCGTAGCTACATGCTCGTGATCCAGGTCCGGACCGCGGCGACGCCGGTCGCGTCGACGGTGTTGGTGCCGATGAACGGCATCTGGCCGTCGCCGCGGATCGACATCCGCCGGATGATCGCCGAGTTGTCCGGGCTGCCGGGAGCGACCCGCTGGGTCGCGCCGAGTCCACGGCCCTGGACGGCGACGCCGACCGTGGTCTGCCAGCCCGGCTCCTGGTCCGCCGGCTTGGACGCGGTGTCCAGCCGCAGCGTCTGGTTGTTGAACTGCGCGGCGAACCCGCCGGGGTTGTGGCAGTGGCCGCAGTTGCCGTGCAGGTAGCCGAGCGCGTTGACCGCGGCGGTCGCGCCGGTCGGGCCGAGCGTGGTCGACACCGGGTGGGTCAGCCGGCCGGCGTTGGCCAGCGCGGCCAGGGTCGCCGCCGGTAGCTGCAGCGCCGAGAACCCGAGCGCCATGCCCGGCTCGCCCTCGTGGCAGGTCCAGCAGTCCGAGGCCTGCGGCACGTCGTGGCCGGTGCCGTTGACGTTGGTCGCGCCGTCGGTCGTCAGCTTCGCCTCGGTCTGGGCCGCGTTCCACACGAAGGTGCGCAGCGAGTAATCGGCGGCGTTGGGCCCGGTCCGCTCGACCACGCGGGTCTCGACCAGGATGCCGTCGCGCGCGAACTCCTTGACCAGCCGCGCACCGATCGGCAGCTTCCAGTGATCCTGATCGGCGTTGTCGATCTTCGCGCCGCCGGGCGGCAGGATCAGCCAGCGCCGCTTGCCGGCGCCGTCGGCCCACAGCGGCCAGCGCACGTCGTAGGCGATCGCGTCGGCCGGGATCGACCGGCTCGCGAAGTCGCCGTACACGCCCTGCTGCGACAGCACGCTCGGGTCGCTGCCGGCGTCCGCCGAGACGAAGCCACCGTCGGGCAAGCCACCGCCGCCGCCGGCGTCGGGCAGCCCGGTGCCGCCGGCGTCGACCGGCGTGCCGATCCCACCATCGCCCGGCCCGGTGTTGCTGCCGCTGCCACCATCGAGCCCGCCACGCGGCGGCAGCGCGATCGGCCCATCGTCGCCATTACAGCCCAGCGCCGCCATGCTCAGACACAACCACAACGAAGCCGCGCGGATCATCGGAGATCCGCTGTGCAGCGCGCGCGCCAAGCCCTTGCGCCCTAACCCGCTGCGCGCGGACCGCGCACTGCGCACCCGCGTCTCATCGTCCCCCGGGCGCACGGCAAAACCGCGCCTTCACGTTCCCTTCAGAGAGGGCTACGCGTCGGGCAGCGGCGCGAGCAGGTCCTCGATGTCGCGCTCGCTCAGCTTGGCCGCCTGGCGCGTGGCCTCCTGCTCGAGCACCGCGTCGGCCAAGTCGCGCTTGTGGCGCTGCAGGCTCAGCATGCGCTCCTCGACCGAGCCGGCGATGATCAGATCGTGGACGAACACCGGCCGGGTCTGGCCGATGCGGTAGGCGCGGTCGGTCGCCTGGGCCTGCGCGGCCGGGTTGCACCACGGGTCGTAGTGGATCACGGTGTCGGCGCCGACCAGGTTGAGCCCGGCGCCGCCGGCCTTGAGCGAGATCAGGAAGACGTCGGCGCGGCCGTTCTGGAACGCGTCGATCGGCTTCTGGCGATCGGGCGTGCTGCCGGTCAGGGTCACGTTGCCGACGCCGCGTGACAGCAGGCCCTCGCTGATCAGGCCCAGCATGCGCGCGAACTGCGAGAAGATCAGGATGCGGTGACCGTCGGCGAGCTGGTTGGTCACCATGTCGAGCAGGACCTCGAGCTTGGCGCTGCCGGTGACCTCGCGCGCGGCGTCGCTCGAGACCAGCCGCGGATCGCAGCACACCTGGCGCAGCTTGAGCAGCGCGTCGAGGATCGCGATCGTCGAGCCGGCGAGCCCGCGGGTCTTGATCTCCTTGCGGACGTCGGCGTGGGCCGCGACCCGGATCGACTCGTAGAGCTCGCGCTGCGGGCCGGTCATTGCGACCGCGCGCACCAGCTGGGTCTTGGCCGGCAGCTCGGGCGCGACCGCCAGCTTGGTCCGGCGCAGGATGTACGGCTTGACGCACTCGCGCAGCGACTCGAGGCGATCCTTGTCGCCGCGGACCTCGATCGGCTCGCGGTAGCTCTGCGCGAAGTCGTCGCGGCTGCCGAGCAGGCCGGGGTTCAGGAAGTCGAACAGCGACCACAGCTCGCCGAGGTGGTTCTCGATCGGCGTGCCCGACAGGCACACGCGGTGGCGCGAGTCGAGCTTGCGCACGGCCTCGGCGATCTGCGCGCTGTCGTTCTTGATCGCGTGGGCCTCGTCGAGGACCAGGAGGTGGATCGGGAACGTCGACAGGAAGTCCTTGTCGCGCGCGGCGATCGGGTACGTCGTGATGATCACGTCGTGCTTGGTCAGGATCGGCCGCTTCGCCAGCCGATCCGGCCCGTGATAGACGACCGGGCGCAAGGTCGGGGCGAACCGCTCGATCTCGCGCAGCCAGTTGCCGACCAGGCTGGTCAGCGTGACGATCATCGCCGGCTTCTCGAGCCGCCCCGCTTCCTTCTCGATCAGGATGTGGGTGATCGTCTGCAGGGTCTTGCCCAGGCCCATGTCGTCGGCGAGCACGCCGCCCGCGTCGTGCGCGCGCAGGTGCTGCAGCCAGGCCACGCCCGCCTGCTGGTACGGCCGCAGGGTCGCGTTGAGCGAGGCCGGCGCGCCGACGCTGCCGGCGGCCGAGCGCCGCGGGCCCATCGCCATCGCGTACGCCTGATCGCGGATCCGGGTGTCGCCGACCCAGCGCAGCGGGCGCTCGGGGTCGTGCATCGTCGCGCACAGCTCGGCGACCAGCGGCGCGCGGACCTGCGGCGCGCGGAGCTTCTGGCCGTCGCGATACAGCTCGAGCAGGATCTTGGCCAGCATGCGCAGCCGGGTCGGCGGCAGCGGCAGCCAGTGCTTGTCGTCGACGCGGACCGCGACGCAGCGCCGCGCCGGCCGGGTCAGCGACGACAGGTCGCCAGCGGCGTCGAGCATCTCGAGCAGCGCGGGCAGGAGATCGATGCGCTGGCCGTCAACCTCGACGCCGAGCTCGATGCCGAACCAGTCGGGGCGCTGGGCGTCGGGGCCCGCGGCGGCGTACAGCGGCGCCTCGTTGGCGACGGTCTGCCACGGGTACTCGGGGTCGACCTCGATGTTCCAGCCGAGCTTGCGCAGCTGCGGCACCGCGTACGCGCCGAACGCGCACAGCGCGTGGACGTCACCGTCGATCGTGATGATGTAATCGACGTGGATCCCGGGCGCGACGGCGCAATCGTCGAGCGAGGTCAGCTCGAGCGCGCCAAAGCTCTCGAGCACGCGGCACGCCTGCGACTCGGCGTGGTGATCGCGCGCCGCCGACGGGCGCTCGTCGCTCGAGCGGATCCGGCGCCCGCTGTACTCGAAGTCGAGCCGGAGCATCGCGGTGCGTACTTCGTCGCCGCGACGACTACCGTCATCGACGAACAGCGTCTCGGCGAACACGCGGAGGCAAGGAGTGCAGCGCGCAGGCGCCGCGGCGATCGACATGGGGAGGTCTAAACTGCCGATGCCGAGGATCGCCGTCCAGTTTTCGGGCGGCGCGCAGCACTGATCAAATGGATCGTGGTGATCCGGAAGCCCGCGAAAATCGACCGCCGGAGCGATGCAAGGCCGCGAGAGCTGACCGATTCGCTTGCCAAATCGATCACACGCGCCGCGTCAGTCCGCTTCGAATGACAACCTCCGACGACGCGAGAGGTTCCGATACCGGACCACGGCCGATGTACCGGCCAGCGCGCCTAGGGACCGTTCGGGGGCGGCGTGCCCCAGCGCGCGCGGGCTGCGAGGCGGCCGCAGTCGCGATACGCTCGCAGCTCCGCATGCCCAAGGTCACCATCGTCACCGGATCGTCTTCGGGCATCGGCGCGGCGAGCGCGCTCGAGCTCGGGCGCCGCGGCTGGTCGGTCGTCGTCAACTACCTGCGCAACCAAGCCGACGCCGAGGCGATCGCCGCGCAGTGCGGCGACGCGATCGCGGTCCAGGCCGACGTCGGCGACGACGATGCG
>DASWOO010000027.1:0-3838 GCA_036404335.1 Kofleriaceae bacterium | reverse complement strand
CTGGTGCCGAGCCGACCTTGGACGCCATGCCGCCCGAGCCGACGCCGCTGGTCGAGCCGCCGGCCACCGGCGCGGCCTCGCGCTCGATGTCGTGGACGATGGGCATCCGCACGCCGGCCGCGTCGCGCACGCCCTCGACGTCGGTCAGGATGATCAGTGCGTCGGCCGAGATCAGGTTGACGACCAGGGCGGCGAGCTGATCGTTGTCGCCGAACTTGATCTCGTCGG
The DNA here is from genome assembly GCA_036404335.1 of Kofleriaceae bacterium. Lineage (GTDB taxonomy): Bacteria > Myxococcota_A > Polyangia > Haliangiales > Haliangiaceae > JABFXX01. The sequence goes on along the minus strand of DASWOO010000027.1, from coordinate 3,610 downwards.
TGGCAACCGTGTCGTTCTCGTTGATGATCGGCACGACGCCGTGGTCGAGCAGCGCGCGCAGGGTGAGCCGCGCCGACAGGAACCGGCGGCGGTCGCCGAGGTCATCGTGAGTGAGCAGCACCTGGCCGATCGCCAGGTCGTGGACGGCGAACGCGTGCTCCCAGTGCTGCATCAGCCGGCTCTGGCCGACGGCGGCAGCGGCCTGCAGGCCGGGTAGATCGCGCGGCCGGCCGGGCAGGCGCAGGCGCTGGACACCGAGCGCGATCGCCCCCGAGCTGACGACGATGACCTCGACCTGGCGCCGGCGCAGCACCGCGATCTGATCGGCGATCGCGGCGGGGCGGCCGGCCGGGCTCTCGGCGAGCAGCCGGCTGCCGATCTTGACGACGACGCGGCGGACGGCGGTCAGCTTGGCGCGCGGCGAGGTCATTGATCCGGCTCGCGAGGGGGGTCGGGCTCGCGAGGGGGGGCGGGCTCGCGAGGGGGCTCGCGACCGAGCTCCGGCGCGAGCTCGGCGATCGCCGCCATGCGCGCCCGCCACCGCAGGTCGAGCGCGTCGAGCGCGGCCTCGAGGTACGGGTTGGCCTCGGCGGTCAGCTGGAGCTCGACGGCGGCGACGGTGCGCGCCATGAACCCGGACTTGGCGGCGAGCGCGCTCTCGATCGACCGGTCGAGGTCATCGACCGCCTCGGCCTCGGTCACCTCGGCCCTGGGCGCCAGCCGCCGGCGCAGCGCGCCGCGCGATACCACGTTCGCGAGCCGCAGCGGCGTGCGCAAGGTGGCCCGCGCCGCCGAGATCGAGCCGCGGCTGAACGGATGAAACGCCAGCGCGCCAGGCGTCTGGTCGATCGCCCGGTTGATCTCGGTGCGCAGCGCGGCGGCGGTGGCCACGTCGATCGCCGGGCCGGTGTGCAGCCGGGCGCAGTAGTGATCGAACAGGGTCATCGTCACGAACGTGCGGCTCGCCGAGCGCGCGCGGTCGATCGTCGCCAGCGCGATCATCATCCGCCGCGCGGCGCGGCCGGCGAGCTTGACCAGCAGGCCGCCGGCCGCCATCCCGGTCAGGCTGGTCGGCTCCGTCCTGCCGTGCACCATCATCCGCAGCGCGTCGCGCTCGAGGTCGATGTGGTGCGCGGCCGCGATGTGGCGATAGCCGCCGCCGAGCACGGTCGCGGCCATCCAGTCGTCGAGCATCGGGATCGGCACGGCGCCGGCGAGGCTGCCGGCGATGGCGCGCGCGATGATCCCGCGGCGCTGGCCGGCGAGGTACTCGCGGCTGCGCGTCAGGCTCGTCGTCACTTCTTGTCCTCGCGCCCGGCCGGGGCGTCGTCGTCGGCGTGGCGCTTCTTCTTCGGCCGGTCGGGCTTGGCGTCCGCCGGCTTGTCGGACCGGGGCTCGGCCTTGACGTCGGCCGCGGTCGCCGCCACCGTGCCCGGCGCCAGGCCGCGCGGCTGCGGCGCCACCGCCGTGCCGTCGGGGTTGCGGCGCAGCGGCGGAGCGATGCCCTGCAGCAGGAAATCGCGGTCGTCGACCTCGCGCAGCCGCTCCGGCGTGGCGATGACCTCGCTGTCCGCCGGCGCCGCGATCGCCGCCGGCGCGCCGATCCCCGAGATCGTGCTGTCGACCGACAGCTTCATGACGAACCGCCGGCCGTCGCGCGAGAACCCGACGATGCCGGTCAGGGTCACCGCGAGCGGCACGCCCTTGTCGGCGTCGAGCACGATCTCGCCCGACACCGCGTCGATGCTGCGGCCCTCGCGCCACTTGCGCTGGGCGAGCGGCTCGGCCGGCGGCGCCGCCGGGGTCGGCGCGCGCTTGACCGCGATCTTGCGCCCGGCGCGGCCAGCGATCGTCACCGGGCCCGCGTCCGACAGCTCGGCGCCGGGCGCCAGCAGGTCCCACGTCGCGGCGATCGCGTCGGCGTACTGGTCGCGCAGCGCGAGCGGCTCGTCGGCCGCCTCGGGGGCGCGCGCGTGCCAGCGCTGGTAGCGCGGCCGCAGGTAGAGCATGCCCGGCGCGCTGGCCGCCGGGATGTAGATCGCCTCGCGGCCGTAGTCCGCCGAGTTGGTGTAGACGGCGTGGTACGCCCCGCCGGCGCCGAGGTCGATCTGCGCGTGGTCGGACAGGTCCGACACGGTCTTGCCGGCCTCGTCGACGGTGGTCGTGCTGTTGATCGCCAGGCCATGTGGGCCCAGCGCCGCCACCGTCGCGCGATACGGCCGGGCCAGCGCGCGGCCCAGCTCGGCCGGATCCTTGGCCGCGGCGCCGACGTCGATCGCCGCCTCGGTCTTCTTGGCCTCGATCACCAGGCCGGGCAGATCGCGGTCGTCGACGCCCTGCGAGCGACCACAGGCCGCCATGCACAACGCCAGGAGCGCGAACCGCAACACCGGAAGTTCTTAGCTTTCTCGCCAGACCCGGTCAATGCGCAGATCGCCGCGACGTCCCGGACATCCTATAATGGCTCCATCTTGTGGAACGACCTCGAGTCGCTGGCGAGCTCGGCGAGCCTGTACGCGGTCGTCATCGTGCTGGGCCTTTTGTGGGGCAGCTTCGCCAACGTCTGCATCTACCGCTGGCCGCCGACCGACGAGTTCCCGCACGGCCGGTCCGTCGTCGCCCCCGGCTCGCATTGCTTCGCCTGCAAGACGCCGATCCGGTGGTACGACAACGTCCCCTTGCTCGCCTGGCTGTGGCTGCGCGGCAGGTGCCGGGCGTGCCGGGCGCCGTTCTCGCCGCGCTACCTCGTCGTCGAGGCGGCCACCGGCGCGCTGTTCGGCCTGTCGTGGTGGGGGGCGGTGGTCTCGCAGGCGCTGTTTCAGCCGTTCACCGACCGGCTGATCCACTTCGTCATCTACGCCGGGTTCAGCTTCGTCCTGGTCGTGATCACGTTCATCGACCTCGACCACAAGCTGATCCTCAATAAGATCACGATCCCGTCGATCGCGATCTTCTACGGCGCGTCGTTCCTGATGCCCGATCGGCAATGGTACGACGGCCTGGTCGGCGCCGCGGTCGGCTACGGCCTGCCGTGGGCGATCGGGGAGATCTACTACCGGGTCACCCACCGCGAGGGCCTGGGCCTGGGCGACGGCATGCTGCTCGCCCTGGTCGGCGCGCTGCTCGGCTGGCGCGGCGTGCTGGTCGCGCTGTTCGGCGGCTCGGTCATCGGCTCGGTCATCGGGATCACCGCTCTGCTCGTCGGCCGGGACGACAAACCCGAGGCCGAATCCGAGGTTGAGCCTGAATCATTGATGCGCACCGAGCTGCCGTTCGGGCCGTTCCTGGCCATGGCCGCGCTGGTCTACCTGTTCGCCGAGCCGTGGATTCAGCTCCACTTCCACCTTCCGGGTGGATGACGTTGCTATAGTCGCCGCCGTGGTGGGCCAAGTGGCCGAGCAGATCATCGCCGGCGTCGTGCTCAGCGAGCGCCTCGCCGTCACGATGTACGGGGCGATTCATCGCGCCCAGTTTTCGGGGCAGCGCAACCAGCGCGGCCTCGTCGTCGACCCCAAGATGCTGGCGGAGCCGTCGTTCCGCCGCGCCTTGACCGACGCCGGGGCGGTCGCGACCGCGGTCGCGCTCGACCACAAGAACATCGTGCCGACGG